>JADHUZ010000010.1 GCA_016784265.1 Fidelibacterota bacterium | reverse complement strand
ACTTCAGATATTGCTCTTGACTACCCAGAAGATTGGCTTACTAGTTTCACAGATCCTGCAGAAGATGTAGTGTATGATTACCCTGTAATTGCTACTGAGGAAGTTGAAGATGGTGCAGCACTTCTCGCAGAAAGAGTTGCAGCTCTATTGACTGATGGTTATGATTATGCATCAGCGCCTGCTATTCTCGTTGATCGTGAAAATTATTTTATCAATAACTACTGGGCTCAAACTGACTGGGAACACTACGGTCATATTGCTGGTGCACATCGTATTTTTAATAATGCTGATGATGGAGAAACTTTCAATCTTGAAAGTGGTGGAATCAATAAATATGATCCGAGTGCAACCGTTGTTACTTATTGCTGGACAAGTCAAACATCTGGTGTAATTACTGCTTATTTGACTGTTTTAGGCTATGATGCTCAAAGTTTGATAACAGGTGCCAATGGCATGATTTGGTCAAATCTTGAAAGTCATGAATGGAATTCAGAAAACGGAACACCCGGAGAAAATGCTCCTGGTGCATACGAACTCGAATAACCAAAAGCTACGAATTTTGGGGGACTCTTCGGAGTCTCCCAAATTCTTCTGAAAAACAAATTATGAAAAAACAAATTGCATTAACCATTTTATTCCTCTTTTGCGGATTATTCGCCAAGCCGGAAATTCGTGTGTCCTATTCTGCTGTTTCGCCGCAAATGTATTTTATCGAAAATGAGTTATCAAGCGACTGGCAACTTTTCGACAATTCGCTCCATTGGCGCACGATGGTGGATTATTCCCAGAATTTCGGGCATGGATTGGAAGTCGAATCATTGGTTGAATACGGCTCAGAAAATAACCATTTTGAGCATCCGTTTCGTGTTCATTCTGCGATTGGGAAATTTCACCACAATAATCACAAATTAAAATTTGGGCGATTCACACATTGGTCGCCACTACTAAAAAAACGCATCGATGGAGCACAATACAAAAACCATTCCAAATTTGGCGATATTTCATTGCTCGGTGGAGTCGTTCCATCGCATATTGAAGGAATAGATGGCGAAACACTTTTTGGTTTGTTCTGGAAAAAATCCAACTTTCCGAAACTTGGATTTTGGTCAACAGATGCAAATTATGGCGGATTTTCATGGAACAAAACGCTATTCAAAAAATTACGAATTGCTTCGGTTTTTGCATGGAATTTTACCGAAAGCACAATCAACAATGCACGATTATTAGCATCATACAAACTCGGAAATCATCGAGTACAAATCCAATTTCGTCAATTCCAAATTGACCCGAATTTTTATCCATGGGTTGAAAAATCTGTTACCACTGACCCGCTTTTGAGTGTCGGTGTTCATTCAAAATTTTGCTTCCCAATTTTGCTGAGCTATCGGTTTGGTTATCGTTTTACTTATGAAAAAAACTGGTTCTATCAAACCACCCTGCGCTGGAAAATGATGCAAATTTCTGCCAATGTGCAAAATGCACAATCGCGAACACATTCTGGTGGAAACATCACACTCACACACAAAATGAATGATTTTTCATTTGGTGGCAGTTTGGGCTGTAACCAATTAACATATCTTGACTTGGAACCAAATAATTCGCTGGGTTTTTACGGTTGGACTGAATATCGCATTCACAATAAAACAGCAGTAAAATTATTCATGCGAATGTCACAAAATCCATATTATTCACAAAATATCACAGGAGGTTTGAATGTTAATTATACCTTCTAAAAAATTATTGGCTATTGGTTATTTATTATTTGTTGTTGGAATTTTTGCACGAGATTCTATCATTTTTCCGCACAATTTTCATATCGAAGATGTCGAAATGGAATGTTCAACTTGCCACGAAGGCGTTGATAAATCCACTGCACTTTCGGATGGATTTTTGCCAGCGATGGATGGTGTTTGCAGTGAGTGCCACGAAATTGACGATGATGAAAATTGTGGAATGTGCCACACAGAACCAGATGATGCCGACACTTATCCAGAATCAAGTTTTGCAACGATGCGCGATTTTAATCATTCGAACCATTTAGCACAAATTAGCGATTGTTCGGATTGTCATGCCAATATTTTGGAAGATGATGGCGAAGCAGAAAAGAAACATTGGGCACAATCTGATTGTCGCTCGTGTCATGCGACAGTTACTCCACAATCGCATGATTTCCTCTGGAAATCGGAACACGGACTTGCGCTAGCTGAATCTGAATGTTTGGTTTGTCATACTGAATCTGGTTGTGAATCCTGTCATACATTGCAACAATTTGAGCCGAAAACGCATGAAGTGGACTTTATTCTTTCGCATGGAATGGATGCGCGAAATGGAATGTTTGAATGTTCGACTTGTCATGAATCCAATCATGATTGCCAAATTTGTCATAACCAACAAATGATTATGCCACTGGATCACAGTCAACTTGATTGGGTTGGATTAAATTTTGATAATGGCGGTTGGCACGCTTACGAAGCGATGGATAATCCTGATTTGTGTGCGGTTTGCCACGAGCCAGAGCACGATTCTACTTGCCAGAAATGTCATGGAGGCGCGGAATGAAGATTGAACTCCGAACTTTGAACTCCGAACTTCAAAGAAATTTAAAAACATTTTTGCTCATTGTTATTGGTTTATTATTTCTCCAATGCACAGAAAAAAACAAAATTACTGTTCATCCAGATGATTGGACAATTGCAAATTCTGAGGATTTTCACGGTTTTGCACTGCACAAAGGTTGGGACGGCATAGAATCTTGTAAATCCTGTCACGGCAGTCAATTTAATGGCGGAACAAGCGGAATTTCGTGTTATCAATGCCACGAAGGTGGTGCGAATGGACATCCCAAAAACATTGATTTTCTTTCACCAACATACGAAGATTTTCATGGAAATTTCATCTCTGAAGATGGATTAGAAGAATTGGAACATTGCAAAATTTGTCATGGAAATGAATTGGACGGTGGATTTGCTAATGTTTCGTGTTATTTGTGTCATGCTGGTGGAGTAAGCGGACATCCAGAAATTTCGAACCATTTAGTTTATGGAAACGCTGATTTCCATGGACTTGCTTATCCTGATGAAATTGACCACTGCAAAACTTGCCATGGTGAAAATTTAGATGGCGGGAATGCTGGCGTTTCTTGTTATCTCTGTCATGCTGGTGGAGTAAGTGGGCATCCAGAAATTTCGAACCATTTGGTTTATGGAAACGCTGATTTCCATGGACTTGCTTATCCTGATGAAATTGATCATTGCAAAACTTGCCATGGTGAAAATTTAGATGGTGGGAATGCGGGCGTTTGTTGTTATAAATGTCATGCAGGTGGAGTAAGTGGGCATCCCGACTCGCTTTCGTACATGACTTTTGGCAATATAGAATTTCATGGAAACGAAATCGAAGATATTGCACGCTGCGAGCGTTGTCATGGCGAAAATTTAGATGGTGGAATCGTTGAGCTGGATTGCACCACTTGTCATTAGGTTTGCAAAAAATATTTATTCTAACTAAAAAAAGAGGAGGAGAAAAAATGAAGAAAATCGTTATTATAATTGCTGGAATTTTTGTGCTTGGCTTGGTTGCTAACGAAGCCGCCAAAAGTTTTGATTATATCGGCAGTCACAAATGTAAAACGTGCCACAAAAGCGAGAAAAAAGGAGCCCAATACAAAAAATGGGAAGCCGGTCCGCACGCAAGCGCATTTGAAACATTAAAAAGCGAAAAATCCGCAAAAATTGCAACTGACAAAGGACTAAAAGTCCCGGCTTACGAAGCACCAGAATGTCTTGTTTGCCATGTAACCGGCTACGGAAACGGTGGTTATGAAACGCAAACGGCTGATTTTTGGGCAGAAGTTACTGACAAAGGCAAACCAACAAAAGATGTCAAACGCATGACAGCATTGCAAAGTGTTGGTTGCGAAGCATGCCACGGTGCCGCAAGCGGATACAAAAAATCGCACAAAAAGGACAAAGCATTGGCTCTTACGCAAGGATTGATTGAGCCGACAGAAGCAGTTTGTGTAACTTGCCACAACGAAAAAAGTCCGACTTACGACAAAGAAAAAGGATTCAATTTCGAAGAACGCTGGAAAGCGATTGATCATTCCACGCCGAAAGCAGAATAAATTACAGAATTGAAAGTGTAAGAATTTGGGCAGGATTATTTCTTGCCCTTTCTGTTTTTCTCATTTTCGCAGGATGATTAGTGAACGCTAATAACAGACTGGTGACAAAAGACAAAGTGAAAGATTACCAATCTTTTCTAAACGAAGTAAAAAATCGTATTACCTCTGCTCGTTATGAAGCATTAAAAAAAGTCAATTATGAACTAATTGAACTCTATTGGGATTTAGGAAAAATGATAATCACAAAACAAGAATCCGAAGGTTGGGGAAAATCTGTTGTTAATACTTTGTCAAAAGACCTGCAAAAAGAATTCCCGGGAATTTCTGGGCTTTCCACTCAAAATATATGGCGAATGAGACAATTTTATAAGATTTATGCAACGAATGAAAAACTCGCACCACTGGTGAGAGAAATTGGTTGGTCGCATAATTTGATGATTATGGGAAAATGTAAGGATGATATTGAACGGGAATTTTATATACGGATGACTCGAAAAATGGGGTGGTCAAAACGAATATTAAATCATCAGATTGACAATAAATCGTATGAAAAAATGCTAACCGGACAAAGCAATTTTGATAAAGTACTGCCGGAAAAATATAAACATCAGGCAATTTTAGCGGTAAAAGATGAATATACATTTCCATTTTTGGATTTAGCCGAAGAACATTCGGAATTAGAGTTAGAACGCGAATTAGTAAAAAACATCCAAAATTTTCTAATAGAGATGGGCGGACAATTTGCTTTCATCGGACATCAATATCGTTTGATTGTTGACGAAAAAGAATTTTTCATCGATCTATTACTCTATCATAGACCTTTAAAATGCTTATTTGCTATTGATCTTAAAATTGGAGAGTTTAAACCAGGATTTGTCGGGAAAATGCAATTCTATTTGTCTGTTTTGGATGATACTGAAAAAACAGATGATGAAAATTCATCGATTGGACTTATTATTTGTAAAGAGAAAAACAGAACTATCGTGGAATATGCACTAAAAGATTCTGATAAACCAATTGGCGTTGGAACTTATACAATTACAACAAAATTACCCGAATATTTGAGTAAACATTTACCTTCAACTGAGAGAATCGTTAAATTAATGCAGGAGATTTGATGATAAATAAAATGAATTCGAATTTGAAGAACAGTACAAGCAAATTGCTCACCCATTCACTAATAATATGGAACGCAAAATTGGAGAGAGAAAAATGAAAAAAATTAGGATTACAAAGAATTTAATTTTTAAGAAAATGAAATTATCAACAAAATTTTGGGCAGGATTATTTCTTGCCCTTTCTGTTTTTGTTTACGCACAAGATAACGAAGCATGTGAAGATTGTCACGCCGATGAAGATTTAGAATATACAAAATTTGGTATCACCCATTCTCTTTTTGTTACTTCCGAACATTTGGGAGAAACTCCACATGAGGGATTTGATTGTACTGAATGTCATCAAGATTTGGATGGATTCGAAGATTTTCCGCACAACGAACGATTGGATTTACCAAATTGTGGCGAATGTCACGATGATGTGCAAGCAGAATATGTGGAAGGTTTTTACAAGCCGCTTATTGAAAAGGGTTACAGCAATATTCCGCAATGTTCTGATTGTCACGGAAAGCACCAGATCAAATGGCAAGGACAGCCCAGAGAAGTTTGTGGTGTTTGCCATAACGAAAAGGTAGATGATTTCTTGCATTCGGCGCATTGGCACGAGGCTACAGGAACAGCAGATGTGACCTGCGTTTCTTGTCATTCTCCGCACAATAAACACGAACGATTGCAGTATTCGCCACAAGAATGGAAACTCCATCTCGCAGAAACTTGCCGAAATTGTCATAAAGAAAATGTAGAAAATTACTTTTTAAGTGGACATTATGAGCAAGTGAAATCAGGGAATCTGAAAGCGCCGATTTGCTCAAATTGTCATGCAAAACACAAAGTGCTTTCTCCGCGCGATTCTAATAGTCTTGTATCAGAAGAAAAATTGGATTTAGTTTGTATCAATTGTCATCAAGGATATCAAGAATCAGTTCATACTCCAACCGAACAAGAAGATTCGCGAATGGTAACATGTGTCGCTTGTCATACTGGGCACGAAACAGAGATGAAAGGAACAACCAAAACTTCTATTTTTGACATTGGATTGGATAAAGTTTGCTTGAAATGTCATCGTGAAAATATCATCACAAGTGAGCAAGATGCACACGGCCGAATCCATCGAGACGAAATTGCAAAAATTGACAACGGAGAAGCATCAAATTGTGGCGATTGCCACACATACCACTTTATGGCACCTGACCATTCAAACGATACTGCATTGGAAAAATCCTGTGCAGATTGCCATGAAAAAGAACAGGCCGCTTATGAAAAATCTTCTCATTTCATTGCACGAGAAAAAGGGCACGAAGAAGCACCGGCTTGCATAACTTGTCATGATAATCGTCGAATTCAAAAAGCGGAAGAAGAATTTTTTGGGCAGTCAGAAATCGAACTTTGTGCAAGATGCCACGATGACCGTGAAATCACAATGCGATTTCAATTAAATCCACATGTTTTGGAAGGTTACAATACTTCATATCATGGACAAATGTATCAATTGGGTTATCAAGGCGAAGAATTTGCCACTTGCGTTTCTTGCCACGATAATCATTCAATTTTACCGAGCGATCATCCAGAATCTACAATCGGTCAACAAAAAATTATCGCTACTTGTGGACAATGCCACGAAGAGGTGAATTTAAATTTCGTGCAATATCTGGAACATTACACGCCGATGATGGAAGAGCAAAATCCAGTTTTACATATCATCCATATTTTTATGGTTTGGCTTTTGATAGGAACTTTAACCATTTTTGGTGGTCATACTATTTTATGGTTAATTCGTTTGCTAATAAAACGAGCAACCGAAGGACCAATCAAAAAGCCGACAAAATCTGTAAAACGGGTAAAACGATTTAATTTGTTCGAGCGAATTTTACACTTCTTTATGGCTGGCGGATTTTTAACACTTGCGGCAACTGGATTGCCTCTAAAATACAGTCACTCCGAAATGGCAAATTGGGTTGCACACAATATTGTCGGATTTCACGCGGCGGCACTACTCCACCGTTTTGCAGCGATTATTTTGGGTGTTGTCTTTGCCGCTCATTTGGGAGTGGTTTTCTATAAAATGCTCATCAAACGACAAAAAGGTATTTTGTGGGGTGCTGACAGTTTGGTTCCAAATTGGCAAGATGTGAAAGATTTTTTCGCGCACATGGCATATTTTTTGGGTGCTAGAAAAAAAGAACCTAAGTTTGGTCGTTGGACTTATTGGGAAAAGTTCGATTATCTCGCTGTATTTTGGGGAATGCTCGTCATCGGTGCATCTGGAATCACACTTTGGTTTCCTGAAAATTTTTCTCGCCTTTTTCCGGGCTGGCTAATTAATGCGGCGCACATAATTCATTCAGAAGAAGCACTTCTTGCAACAGCGTTTATTTTCGTTGTGCACTTCTTCAATACACATTTGCGCCCTGGTGCATTTCCTATGGACGAAGTTATTTTCACAGGCAGAGTAACAGAAGAACGATTTGAAGAAGAACGTCCACTCGAAATGGAAGCGCAATCAAGAGAAGAATACGAATCTCGATTAATCAACCCACTGAACAAGTGGCTGAAACGATTACTCTTTCTTGTCGGTTACTTATTTTTGTTTTTTGGGTTATTTCTACTTGTTTTGATTATTGTTGGAACTTTGACCCACTAAATCTCAAAGTCCAATTAAAATAAAAAAGCCTTTCCATTCTTGGAGAGGCTTTTTTTATGCAAACTATTTTATTCATCATAAGATTATCTATATTATGAATTATAGTTTTGTTGTAAATTACGATATTAAGATATTGTTAACTATTGGATGATTCCATGACAAATATTGAAAAAAACTTAAATGACGATAATCGCCCTGTTTTTGCGATAAGCGTAGCCGCAGAAATGATTGGCGTTTCTGTTCATACATTGCGTGCTTATGAAACTTCAGGCTTGATTTTGCCACAGAGAACAGAAACACATCGAAGATTATATTACAGCAATGACATAGAGAGACTTCGTTTTATTCGGATGATGATTGAAGAACGAGGTTTAAATATCGCTGGAATTAAGATTTTATTATCATTGATTCCATGCTGGGATTTGGTCGGATGTTCTGAAAAAGATCGTGAAAACTGCGATGCGTTTACAAATATGAAAGAACCGTGTTGGATTGTTAAAAATACTGGCGACATTTGCAAAGATGAGGATTGTCGTCTCTGCCCAATTTACAGCAACCTCTCACCTTTTTCGGATATGAAAAATTTTCTGAAAAATCACAACTTGGAACAATATAACAAAACAGAAAAGGGGTTATAAAATGAATAACTTGTTACATAAAAAAATATTATTAACTATTTTTGGCTTTGGTTTACTCTGTATCGCACAAGATGATATTGAATACATTGATAGCGATGCGTGTTTGGATTGTCACGAAGAAAGCAAGCATAAAACTACCTTTGAAGATGATTTATCCCATTCTGTTCACGAAGGATTTGAATGTTTGGATTGTCATACGGATAGAGAGATTTTACCGCATGATGAAGATACTGGCTTTCGTGTTGGGTGTGAAGGATGCAGAATATGCCATGATGATGCTGATGTTGATTATGTTGCTCATGGACGGGAAGATGTGAGCAAATGCGGCGATATTCCGATGTGTTCAGATTGCCATGGGACACATGATGTTTTGCCATCATCCGTAAAAAATTCTTCGGTTCATCCGACGAACTTACCGCAAACTTGTGGAAAATGCCATGAAAATTTGGATTTAATCAAAAAACATGAACTCATGCTTGACCATCCAATTGAGATGTATGAGGGTAGTGTACACGGAAAAGCAACCAAAGGTGGAATTTATGTTGCGGCAACTTGTAATGATTGTCATTCTACCGAAGGCACATCGCATAAAATTTATTCTCCCGGACACCAAGAATCATCTATCAACCATTTTAACATTCCTAAAACATGTGGTGTTTGCCATAAAGGTGTAGAAAATGATTATTGGGAAGGAATTCACGGAAAACTTGTTGCGCGCGGTGAAACAGATTCACCCATTTGCACAGATTGTCATGGTGAACATGGTATTATTTCGCCAGATGACCCACATTCTCCTGTTTCGGCGGCAAAAGTGGCTGAACAAACCTGTTCTCCATGCCACGAATCTACAACACTGAATGAAAAATATGGGTTGCCTTCGGGAAAATTGACAACCTTTGTAGATAGTTATCACGGACTCAAAAGCAAAGCAGGAAACAAACATGTAGCCAATTGTGCCTCTTGCCACGGTGTTCATAGGATTTTACCAAGCACAGATCCGACATCAACAATAAATCCGGAGAATTTGCAAGAAACTTGCGGAGAATGCCACCCAGGCATTTCTGCTAAACTTGCGGCAGCTCCAATTCACGGCGTTTCCGGTGAGGGATTACGCACTCCGTTGGCGAATATTATTGAGATCATTTATTTCTGGATTATTTTTGTAACTATTGGCTTGATGTTGCTACACTGGACATTAGATTGGGTGAAACAAATTCGCAGTTCACTAAAAAAGCCGCAAGTGCGACGAATGCGAATCCATGAAGTTTGGCAACACACATTTTTGATGTTAAGTTTTATTGTTCTTGTCGTTTCTGGATTTGCACTACGATTCAGTGAATCATGGATTGGCAAGATATTCTATGCATTTGAAGGTGGATATGAAATTCGTGGATTGATTCATCGTATTTCGGCAATTATTTTCATCATCACTATCATTTGGCATTTACTTTTTGTGTTGCTAACAAAACGAGGGAAAACATTTTTCATAGATATGCTGCCAAAGTGGAAAGATGCTAAACAACTTTGGGAACGATTGCTTTTTTATGTCGGACGTCGTAAAGAAATCCCCAAATTCGGACGATTTAGTTATGTTGAAAAAGCAGAATATTGGGCACTCGTTTGGGGAACGGTTGTGATGGTTGTAACTGGTTTATTGCTTTGGTTTGATAATTTTTTCATCAGTTTCCTTCCGAAAGGCTTTTTGGATGTTGCACTTGTAATTCATTATTGGGAAGCATGGTTAGCCACACTTGCAATTCTTGTTTGGCATTTGTATTCAACTATTTATAGTCCAGATGTTTATCCAATGAATACAGCATGGTTGACAGGCACGATGACAGAAGAGCAATATGCACATGAACATCCGGAACATTTAGAAGAAGCCAAACGCGAAACAGAACGAGCAATTCGCGAAGATTTGCGTCGTATGGCAACTTATCGTTCGACTGAGAAAGTTTTTGAGAAAGTGAAAGAAGAAAAACTTGAAAAAAATGAACCGGATGAGAAAGAAGCAACAAAATAGAAATTTAAAAACCCCATGCAATTTGTGTGGGGTTTTTTTGTGGAGGATTTTATTATGACAATTAACCGTAGAGATTTTTTAAAAACACTGGGTGCTGCTACTGCAACGCTTTCCGGACTAAAACTCCATGCTAAAGATATTTCTCAAAACCCTGAATTTTACGGTGTTTTATTTGATGCAAATTATTGCAGTGGTTGTCAAAAATGCGAAATTGCATGTGCCGAAACTTATAATCTCCCTTTGCCGGAAGAAACCGATAAACCCGTAATCACTGAAACTCGAAAACTAAACGAAAATCGCAGAACAGTTGTCAATAAATTTAAGACGGACAAAGGTGAATTATTTGTAAAAAAACAATGTATGCATTGTAATCAACCGGCTTGTGCTTCTGCTTGTTTGACCGCCGCGATGAAAAAAACTGTTGAAGGTCCGATTATCTGGCGGGAAAATAAGTGCATGGGATGTCGCTTTTGTATGCTCTCATGTCCATTTGATATCCCACAATTTGAATATCACAGTGCTAATCCAAAAATATCAAAATGCACTATGTGTTTTGAGAAATTGAAGAATGGTGAAAGACCAGCCTGCGTAAAAGCATGTCCTGAAGAAGCACTACTCTTTGGAACACGAAGAGCATTAATCAAGGAGGCAAGAAGAAGGATTCATAAGCATCCTGAAAAATATGTTGATCATATTTATGGTGAAAGGGAAGCAGGAGGAACTTCATGGCTTTATCTTTCTCCAGTGCCATTTGAACAAATTGGTTTTACTAAAAAAATTGATACAGAACCTTACCCTGAATTAACCAAAGGATTTCTTTATTCTGTACCTTTTGTGTTTGTGCTTTGGCCCGCATTAATGCTTGGGATGAGCAAAGCAAATGACGGGGAGGAAAATTCATGAGTAAACTTTTTCAAACTGTTGACAATCGAAATCTGTGGAAGTTTTTTATTTCAGAATTGAAACCGAAAGGCAAACTGCTTACTCCATTCAATATCATTTCTGTACCGATTATAATTTTGGGCATCATTCTAATTGTTATCCGCTTTTGGAAAGGAATTGGCTCAATCACCAATTTGAATCAGGAATTTCCATGGGGATTGTGGATTGGTTTTGACGTCGTTACCGGTGTCGCTTTTGCCGGAGGTGCTTATGTTTTGACTTTCATGGTTTACATCTTGAAAATGGAAAAATATCATTCCATTGTCAGAGTAACCGTGTTGAATGGTTTTCTTGCCTATGTTTTTTATGCCGGAGCGTTGTTGTTGGATTTAGGACGACCATGGAAAGTGGTCAACCCAATCATTGGAAATTCGTTTGGGACAAGTTCAGTACTTTTTCTTGTTGCGTGGCATTTTTTACTCTATATGTTAGCGGAATTGGTTGAATTTTCACCAGCAATTGCCGAATGGCTCGGGATGAAACGTTTGCGAAAGATTCTTAAAGCAATGACGCTTGGCGCTGTCATTTTCGGAATTACACTTTCTACGTTACATCAATCCGGTTTGGGAGCATTATTTTTAATGGCAAAAGGAAAAATCCACCCGTTGTGGTATTCGGAATTCATTCCAATTCTGTTTTTCATTTCAAGCATATTTGCAGGGCTTTCTATGGTGATATTTGAAGGATCCATAAGTCATAAAGTTTTCAGCGACCAACTTGAAAAAGGAAGCCACAAAAAACATGACAATATACTTCTTGGGCTTGCTAAAGTTTGCGCAATGGCAATGTTTATCTATCTTTTTGCAAAGATATTAGTGCTGGTTCATGGACATAATATTCATTTGCTTGGAACGAAATGGGGTGCGTGGTTCTTGGTTGAATTAGTCGGTTTTGTAGTTTTACCATTGATCATATTTATAGTGGCAATTCGAAAACAAAATCCAAACTTCGTGAAAATTGCATCATTATTTGCATTAATCGGAATTATTTTGAACAGGTTAAATATCTCTGTAATCACAT
>JADHUZ010000009.1 GCA_016784265.1 Fidelibacterota bacterium | reverse complement strand
ATTGAATTTTGAAGTCGTAGTCCAAATAGGCAAAAAGACTTCCACCAAATGCACCAATTCCAAAACTTGCTAAAAGAAATCCGGGCGTAAAAATTTCAGCAATCATCAATATGATGCCGAAGATTATCCAATAATGATGTATTTCCATAATCTCAATATCCTTAACTATCTCCAAAATTGCGGAAAAACGAAGGACGAGGTTCAGGACACTGCCGAAACCTCGAAAAACTTCGTTGCTCGCGACGGTAAAACTTAATGACGAAAGAATTAAAATGCAAAATCTTTTTTCACAAAAAATTGAACATCATAAGATTGCTAAAAAGTCCACGAGACAGATTGAATTGTGCCTGCGCTGTCAAAAAACGCACTCAAAGCGCTTTCGTCAGTGATAAGATAAAATTTTCCACATTTCTCTGCAAGATAGATGCATCCGCCTTCAAAGCCTTTCAGAAGCGTTTTTTCGGGAAATGCTTTTTCGTATTGGCAATCCAGTTCTGTGATTTTCATTTTCAGCGGATTTCGTTACAAAGCAGGTTTAAGTTTTTTGCTCTTTTTTCTTTGCCGCGGGAAAGAGGATATTGTTCAAAATGAGCCGATATCCGGGGGAATTGCGGTGGATATTCAAATTGGTGGGCGGATCGCCAACCATGTGCCGATAATCTTCCGGATCGTGACCGCCGTAAAATGTAAACGTTCCTTTTCCGAAATTGCCGTGAATGTATTTCACTTGTTGTGCATCATCAACTTCGCCCAAAATGACAATATGAGGCTTGATAGTTCCGCGCAGAAATCCTGTCGTTTGCCCCATAAATCCTTTCACAACGTTGACATGATTTTGTGTGAGCATGGTTGGGACTGGATCGTATTTCGCTGAGAATTCAAACAAAGTGAAATAATCTGCTTCTGCGCCGGCGAGTCTGCCGGGTGCATTTCCTGGCGGAAAATCAATATTTGAATGTTCATAAGTCAGTGGATCTGGAATTAGCGTAAAATTTTGAAAAGCCAGCGATTTTGCAAAATCGAGTTTTTGCTGAGCATCGGGATCTGCTCCTGTGTGATCATACACAGATTCGGCGATATCAGCATTTTCTGCCGCCAAAGCGATATCAAAACTATCTGTTGCAGAGCACATCGCAAACAAAAATCCACCTTCCGCAACATATTTTTTAATCGCACGAGCCACTGCTTTTTTCTCCTCTTGCACGGAAGGAAAGCCCAATTCTTGTGCCATTATCTCAAATTGTGCTTGCTGTTCGATATACCACGACGCGTTGTGATAACTTTTGTAGAATTTGCCATACTGCCCCGTAAAATCTTCGTGATGGAGATGTAGCCAGTCATAATCCGAAAGTTCGCCAGCGAGCACTTCGGCATCCCAAAGCATCTCGTATTCGACTTCCGCATAGGACAAAGCCAGCGTAACTGCATCATCCCACGGCTGTCTGTTTGGCGGTGTGTAGATTGCGATTTTCGGCGCTTTTTCTAGAAGAACCATTTCCATATTATTGTTTTCTATTTCCCCATAAATCGAAAGTTGTTCCGCTGTTCCGACTAGATCATAAGAAACGCCGGCTAATTTCAACTTGCGGATAGTTTCTTCGTGGTGATCTGTGAGGAAGGAGCCGCCGCGATAATTGAGCAACCATTCAACCTCTACGTTTTTCTGAAGCACCCAAAATGCGATGCCATACGCTTTTAGATGATCCGATTGCGTCAAATCCATCGGGATCAAAATTCGCTGTGGAAATGCGACAGACAAAAGAAAAGCCAAAGTTAGTAATTTTAATTTTTTAATTTTTAATCCCCCTCAAAGTTACGCAATTTCAATCGCGCTGATTCCGTCAATGTGGAAAAAGGAAAATCCATCAAAATTTGCTCGTAGAAAACTTCGGGATTTTCATTTTCGCGCTCGGCAATTTCCGCCAGTCGGAAAATCGCTTGATCCAAATATTTTGAATTGGGAAATTGTTCGAGAATTTGATTGAGAGATTTTTTTGCGCGCTCAAAATAACTCAATTCCGAAGCCACGAGACCACTCCGAAAATAGATATGTTCCAGAAATTCTGATTCCGGAAAATCTCTTGCCGTCGCGTCCCAATGCACAAGTGCGCCGAGAAAATCCGCATTTTGAATCATCTGCTCGCCGCGGAGATAATGGCGGAGCGCAAGTGAATCCGCAGTTTTGCTCGATTTTAAAGCATTGCTGAAAAACTGCTCCGTTTGAAAAATATCGTTGTAAAACGGATGGTCAAATTCCAAATGAACACGAATGGATTTCATGGAATCCACCGCGGCTGTGATTTCATTTTCAAAAAGTAACAGACGAATTAACAGAAGCCGAAAATCCGAATAATTCGGATGGCTCGGCTGGAGATTTTGCGCTTGCTTCAAAAGAAATGTTGTTTCCTTCGCGTTGCCCATGAGAATTGTTGCGTCCAAAAGGAGCGCTTTGATTTTCATCCGATCTTTGTGATGGATATTTTGCATGGATTGGAGCGTTTTTGTCGCCGCCGAAGGATTCCGCTCGTGATAGAGTTGCAAATGTGCGAGGTGATATTTTACCTGATTTTGATAATTCCCTCGTTCACGATCGAGCAATTTTTGAAAATATTCGATTGCTTTTCCCGCCTTTTCAGAATCATATTTCGGTGGCATTTGAAACAGTGGAAACATCACATCTGCTTGAATTGGCGAATTTGCAAAAAGCGGCAAAATAATTGACTCAGCATAAAAACATTTTCCCAAATATAATTGAAATTGCGTCTGTTTTTGAGAATCAGCGGCATTTTCCAGCAGTTCTGTAAAAATGGAAATGGCAGGTGAAATGTTTCCATCGTTGAGCATTTCGACACCCAATTTTTCTAATTTTTCATCCGGATTTTTGGTTTGCTTGAGCGTTTGAATCGCAAATTCAAAATTTTTCCGCTGATAATAAAAATCGGCAAGAATCGCATTAGCACGGTCTTTAAATGCTGGATAATCGCCCAAAAATTTTTGGATTCCCGCGCTGACTTGCCCTGTTGTTTCCGCATCTTTTGGGAATTTAGAAATCGCGCTTGCGATGTATTTATCTTGCTTTCTGTCGCCGAGCAATGTTCGCAAATATTCGTAGGTTGACTGCTGATAAGCCATTCTCGTTTTTAGATATGATGCGTGCTCAGTCGCATAAAATGATTCATCATTCATTTTTTTTCGGACTGTTTCCAGCGCAACATTTCCATCTTCGGAAAATCCATAATTGAACATTTGTCCGAGCATTTTTTTTAGAATTTTTTTCTCGAGCGAATTTTTGAGTATGTGTCGCCAAATTTGTTCTGCGCTATCTGGCGATTCTTCTTTCAGGAATATGTTTGCCAATTCAAGATGTAGCAAATCTTTCTCCGGATGGATTTTTTTCTGCATGGTGCTTCGGAGATAAATTTTTGCAGCGGAAAATTGTTCGTTTGTTGCCATGATTCGCGTTATGCTTTGAACATATCTGATTTCCGCTGGATATTTGTTCGACAATTCCTGATAAATTTGCAAAGCCGTAGTAGTTTTGCCAGCCTGTTCCAATCTGAGAGCCGTGTTGTATTTCACCGTCGCAGAAGTCAGATTCTGTGGAAAAACCAGCACTGAAATGGAAAGAATAATCCAGAACAATTTCCGCATCATCGGTTTGCTTTTCCTTTTTTGAGTTGGTGAAAATATTCTCGGATAATTTCTTGATAATCTGGACTAAATCGCTCGTTCAACGCACGCGACAAGGCTTTATCCAAATCATCTTCATCGATCTGATCCCAAAATTCTGGCAATGCTTGCGGGGTTTCTTTTTCCAAAAATTGCTCGGCTGTTTTGGCTTTTCGTTTTTCTTCTTTGTCGCGTTTCCGCAGAGAATGTTGCGCCTCCAACATTCTGGAAAGAATCTCCTGCTGTCTCTGGATTGTTTTTCTGCGGATTTGTGCAACTTCAAAATCTTCGGCAACATCCTCCATTGCTTTTGCAATTCCAGAAAGATCGCCCAAAAAATTGTCTTCTGCTCCGGTTCCGGACGATTCCATTTCCTCCGCCATTTGTTGCAACGCCTGCCCCAACGCGCGCTGTTGCGCGGCGATACGTTTTGCATTTGCCATTTGTTCCATCGTCAGCCCGCCCGAGCCGTTACCACTGGACGGTCACAAGCCGCCAGATTGCTGATTTAGTGCGCCTTGTTGCTGGCTCATCTGTTCTAATTGTTCGAGATATTGCTGAAATCCCGTGCCACTTCCGCCGGCATTTTGCATTGCATCCATCGAGTTGGCAAGCATTTGAGCAACTGTATTTAGTTGCGACATTGCGTCCAAACCTTCAGCCGCAGATTGATGGCTATTGCGTTCTTCCAATTTGGAAAGTGCGTTTTCCATAGATTTTGCAGTTTTTCCCATTTCGCGCATCAATCGCGAACTCGCGAAAAATGTCTTTTTTGAAATATCTTCCACCAGTTCGGCGAGGTTATTTAAGCTGCTCCGAATCTCCATTTGTTTCTCCGCCATTTCATCCAATTTGGGCGAACGATATTGCAATTGCTTGATTTGCGCCGAAAGTTTTTCCTGATTTTGCGAAAGATTCAACGCTGAATATAATGCCTGAGAAAATTCCTGTTCCAATTCTGCAATCATGTTGTTTTGCATGCTGTTTTGTGCGCCCTGCATCATCGTGAGCAGTTGTGAAAGTTCGTTACGCGATTGCGTCATTTGTGTTTGGGATTGTTCCGTATTTTGCTGACTCAGTGCATTTTCTGCGTTTTGCATAGTTGCTGGAATTTGCATTTCGTCCAGTGCCATCGAGATATTTGCCATTTCATCGTTTGGCATGACTGGCATCGAGCGCATAAAATCTTGAAGCGAAGAAAAATCCTCTTCCCATTGTGACATAGTGTTTTCCATCAGATTTTCCTCCGTCGCCGCATCGCGGAATTCTTCCGAAGTATTCATTTCGCCGCGATTCAGCTGTTCCAAAAGATTTGCTTGCGTATTCAGCATTTCTTCCAATCGTTGCACGAGTCGGTTCATTTCTTCTTCGGTTTGCACACGTTTAAAAAGTTCCAGCAGCCGATCCAGATTTTCGTTTAATTCGTCGAGAGTGGCGGAGAAATTTTCCATTGCTTCTTGCAATTTTTGCGGATCCATCTCGTCCACGGCTTCTTGAATTTCTCGCAATATTTCTTTCATTTCCGGTGTCAAAACTTCTTCAAAAAGTGATTGCAATTCGGCGAATTTTTCCACCAATTCTTGCGAAAACAAATTCTGATCTTCCGCACGCTCGGTCATTTCTTGAATGCTTTCGGCGATTTCTTCCAAACGATTGGCGACTTCTTCCTGTGCCTGAACCAATTGCTCGGCTTTTTGCGCATCTTCCCAATCCATTTCTGAATTTTTAAGAAGTTCGCGCGCCATTTCCTGCACATCTTCACGAATGTTTTCCACCGCATCAACCACATCGCCGATGTCATTTTCCGTTTGTTGCTCGGCGATATCCATTTCTTCAAACATCTCGAGAATCGAAGGATATCGCGCGATGCGAGTTTCACTCCTTGACCATTTCGGACCGCTTATTTTATCGTTATCGGCAACTTCAAAGTGGAAAATAACGGCATCGTCTGGCGTGAGTTCCAAATTTTCAAACGACCAATAAAACGGCACAACTTGTGCGATTTGGGTAAAATTTTGTAACGGAATTTCTGTTCTATAAATCAAAGTGTCCGGTGTCAGATAATCAGGATGCTGAATTTTATACACGATGTCCAGTGCGGAAAATCCAAAATCATCGTGAATTTCCGCCACAATTGGAACCGCGAAATCATCGCCGATATCGAGATTTTCTGCGGGTTGTTTCATGATAACTGTCGGAAAAGCATCTTCGAGAATTTGAATCGCAATCGAAAGCGGTTCGGTATTTTTCAAACCGCGAACATCTTCCAAATGGATCAAAAATTCATCTGAGCGATAAATGGGAAATTCGCCAACGGCTTGAAATTGGTTGACTTCGAGTGGAATAGAATCACCGGATTCAAAAGACAAATGCGCAGAATTGAGCGCTTTGTCAGATTGAATTTTGCATCGAATTTTCGAGCCTATGTATGCGTTGATTTCTGAGCGATTTCCTTCTTGCGTGAGCGGTGGCAATTTGGTGTATTCGGGCGGAATGATTGTCGCAAAAAACGAAGCGATTTCTGGATTTTGTAGAACCGCAACAGAAAAAGTTTGTGTTTCCACCCTTTTCCACGATGTCCAAAAATGTGGCGGTTCAACAAAAGCACGATATTCAAAACTATGTGTTAAATTTGGAATTTCCAGCGTAAACTGCGCGCCCTGTTTTTGTGGGATATTCTGGAAAATCGTGCCGTTTTGGATAATTTCAATTTGTGGCATTGCCGGTAAATTCCCTATTGCAGAGATGATCAAATTGATGTTTTCTCCTTCTGGCAATTCGACATTTCCTGGCTGGATTTTCAATTCAAAAGGTGCCTGCGGATGGTAAACTGTCGCGACGTGCATTGTGCGAAACATCGCCTCTCGCATTGAAGTTGAAATTGCGAACATCAAGAGGAATATCGCCGCACTTCCAAGAGCGTATTTCAGCGTTTTAATAAATTCTTGTCGTGGCAAGACAGACGATAGATTTTTGTTTTTAATTTGCGCCGCGACTTGTTCTGTGTAATCTTCGATGAGCGATTCGGAGTGATTCGGATCTCGATGCGACCAAAGATCGTAGGCGTGCAACATTTTATCGGCGATGTCGGGATGTTTTTCTCCAATTGCCAGCGCAATGTTGGCAAAAGAGTATTTTCCCTTTTTCCCGAAATTTTTGAAATACTGAAATATTGCACCGCTGAGCACAAAAGTTATGCCGTGTAAAATGAATATCCAGATTGCGATTTTCCACTGTGGCTCGAAAAATGAAAAACTTTCGATAGCAGAAAAAGCTGCGATGGAAAAAATCAGCCAAATCAGAAGTTTCAGAAAATACTGAATCGCAAATCGCATCAAAATTCGCTTTTGCAAATTTTGCAAACTGCTGAAAACTGGCTTGGCTTGCGCCAAATTTTTTATGGTGCTAAAATCTTTCCGCATAAATTAGTTAGTCAACGCATACACGACGATGTTAGTTCCCATTTGCAATGCTTTTCGCCGCAAGTGTTCTGGGTCTTTGTGAACATGCGGATCTTCCCAGCCGTCCCCGAGATCGCACTCATAAGTGTAAAAAATGACGAGCCGACCATTGCGGAAAATGCCAAATCCTTGTGGCGGCTTATTGTCGTGCTCGTGGATTTTCGGTAAGCCACTTGGGAATGAAAATGTTTGATGATAAATTTCGTGCTCGAAAGGCAACTCAATCCATTCTTCATTTGGAAAGATTTTCGCAATTTCTCGCCGGAACGATTTATCCATACCATAATTATCATCAGCATGCAAAAATCCGCCAGAATCGAAAAACAAGCGCAGATTTTTCACTTCGGTATCGGAAAATTTGATATTTCCGTGCCCGGTAATATAGATGTAGGGATAATTAAAAATGTCATTTTCGTCGAGACGCACTTTGGCTGGTTTCATGTTCAAATTTATTTTTGTGTGCTCGGCGATGAATTGCAACAAATTGGGTAGAGCGGAAGGATTAGCATACCAATCGCCGCCACCATCGTAATGAATTTGTGCAATTGTGAATTTGCCATATTGGAAATCTTGCGCGAAAAGTAACATTGAAAATAATAAAACAATCAAAGCGGTTATCGGATTTTTTCTTCTCAAATTCATGTGCGTAGTTTACTATGATTTTGTGGTTGTTTTCAAATGGCAAATTTGTAAATTTGAAATGAATTTATCAACCATAGAAAATTGGATAATTCACAGAAAAATGATAAACAGCGCATTATTGTTTTGAGTATCTTTCGGGCAGATATTTTGAAATAAAAGAGAGGGAATAATGAAAAAAGGACTATTATTTTTAATTATTGGGTTGATTGCAACGCAGTTGAGTTTTGCTGAAATTGTGCGTCAAACTATCCAATTTGATGTGCCGCAGATTGACGGCACGACAGTTTTGGTGGAAAATTGTTTGAATTTGGGCAGAGAAGGTGAACCACTTTTGCCGAAATATGGAGCAGAAATTTTACTTCCGCAAGGCACAGTGGCAAATGAAATTCGTGTTGTGTCCGCAGAATTTGAAACACTTGACGAAACGGTAGAAATTCAGCCAGCGAGTCGAAGATTTCCGCTTTCGGAAGAAATCCCAGCGGATTACCAATTAACACAGAACGAGGCGATTTACAATTCGGACAATCCATTTCCAGTGCAAATTATCGAAAATTTTTCTACGCAATTTATGGCAGGGCATGGAATCGCGACTTTCACCGTTTCGCCGATTCGGTATTTTCCACAATCCAATCGCGTGGATTATTTGACTTCTGTAACTTTGGAAATTGAAACAGCAAGTTCAAATCGTGCGAATTCTAATTTTTTGCGTGCAGATGAACGAGTTGCTGATTTGGTCAGCAATCCAGAAATGCTAAATTCATATCTTTATCCAACTCGAAATCGCGATGAAGAATATGATATTTTGCTCATCACGAATAACAATTTGCTCGATGATTTTTCAGAATACATTGAGTTCAAAGAATCCACAGGTTTTTTCGTCGCAACGATGACGACAGAAGAAATTTATTCGCAGTATTTGGGTGTGGACAATCAAGAAAGAATCCGCAATTGCGTGATTGATTATTACGAAAATTATGGAATTCAATATGTGCTTTTGGGCGGTGATTCCGCGCCAAACGATCCATCGAATAATATTATTCCGCATCGTGGATTATTTGCAGATCCGGGATCTGGCTATGCAGATAGCGATATTGCAGCGGATATGTATTTTGGTTGTTTGGATGGAAATTGGAACAACGATAACGACGGATTTTGGGGCGAAATTGGAGAAGAAGATTTATATGCAGAAGTCAGCGTTGGCAGACTTTGTGTGGACTCTGCGACCGAGATTGATAATTTCGTCAATAAACTCATCAAATATCAAGATGCGCCTGTGGTAGCAGATTTGGAAAAAGCGTTGATGGTTGGCGAATTGCTTTGGAATGAACCGTATCCAGATGGAACTTATGGCGGAACTTACAAAAATGAAATTGCTAATGGTGCTTCGACGCATGGCTACACAACAGAAGGAATTTCGGATAATTTCGATGTTTCCACTTTGTATGATTTGAATGGCGCTTGGGGCGGTTCGCAGATTTATTCGTATTTCAACAGCGGATTGAATTTGCTAAATCATCTCGGGCACTCGAATGTGGACTACAATATGAAACTCTACAACAGCGATATTTCCACATCGAATTTCCAAAATAATGGCGTAAATCATGGATTTGTCATTGGTTATTCGCAAGGTTGTTATCCCGGTTCGTTTGATAACCGCGGAACTTACGGTTCGTATGGTTCTGATTGTTTTGCTGAGAAAATCACTACTATTTCGACTGGCGAAGTGGCATTTGTTTGCAATTCGCGTTACGGTTGGGGCGAATATGGCTCGACAAATGGGCCATCGCAGTATTTTGATCGTCAGTTTTTTGATGCAATTTTTGGCGAAGATTTGACAGCAATCGGCGTGGCGAATGATGATTCCAAATCCGACAATGTTTCGTATATCAATGGCGACAATGTGATTCGTTTCTGTGCGTATGAACTAAATTTATTCGGCGATCCTTCGATGGATATTTGGACGGCGGCACCGACGAATATCAGTGCAACTTATCCACCGAGCATTCCGATTGGCTCGGCTCAAATTTCTTTTCAAACTGATGCACCAAACGCACGGATTGCGATTTTGCGAAATGGTGAATTGCTTGCTCGTGGTGTTGCGGATGGAAGTGGAAATGCAACGGTTGAATTTGGCGAGCCGATTTCTTCGCCAGAAGGATTGGAAGTTTCGATTATCGCACACAATAAAAATCGGCATTTCGGCGACATTGTCGTCGTTTCGGATCAGCCGTATGTGATTTTTGATTCGTATGAAATCCTTGATCCGGACGGTCAAATAGATTGGTACCAATTTAACAGCAGCATTGGACTTTCCATCACAGTGTGGAATGTCGGAGACCAAGATGCGACCGACATTTCAGTATTATTGAGTTCTGAAGATAATTTTATAGAAATTATTGACGGTACGGCTGATTTTGGCACGATTCCAGCGGGTGAAACCGTAACTGTATCTGGAGCATTTTCAATTAGCCCTGTGCAGGCAATAATCCCAGATCAGCATGAGGTTTTGTTTAATGTAAGTGCATCGGGAAACGGCGAGAATTGGGATTCATATTTTACGATACCTATCAGCGCGCCGGTTATGGGAATGGGTTCGATAGTGATTGACGATTCAGCAGGAGATGGAGATGGCATTTTTGATCCAGGCGAAACCGTTATTTTGAACATTCCGATGGAAAATACAGGACATTCTGAGTCTTCAATTGGGAGTGCGTATCTGAGCACCAGCAGCGAGTGGATTTCAATTACCGATGAACAATTTATTATGGAAGAATCCGTTGGTGCGCAAAGTTCGATAATTGCCGTGTTTGAAGTGATTGTTGATGAAAATACCCCCGTTGGCACATCGGTTATGTTTGGTTTTAATGTTGATCTTGTGCTATACGGATTTAGCGATGTATTTGGTGTTACTGTCGGATTGATTGTCGAAGATTTTGAAACCGGTGATTTCTCGCAATATCCGTGGGAATTGGATGGCGATGCGAATTGGCTCGTTACAGGAAATCCGTATGAAGGCAGTTTTTGTGCACAATCTGGCGATATCGCCGAATGGGGCGAAACTTCGCTTTCGATGGATATTTCTGTGTTGAGTGATGGCGAGATTAGTTTTTGGAAAAAAGTATCTTGCGAGGAAGATCCAGATGATAATTGGGATTGGTTTGCGTTTTACATTGATGGTGTTGAACAGGGCCGTTGGGATGGTGAAGTTGCTTGGAGCGAGGAAGTTTACACAATTTCGGCTGGCGACCACGAAGTCAAATGGTTTTTCCGCAAAGATGGATATGTGGATAGCGGATCGGATTGTGCATGGATTGACTATGTGATATTTCCACCGCTTGCGCCACCGCCGGTAATTGCTGTTGCTCCTGAGGTGATTGAAATTTCTGTGCCATTTGGCGAAACGGGAACGGATGAGATTTCGATTTCCAATTTAGGTGGCGGAACGCTGAATTATTCCATCAATTTAGAAGAGACTTTTCCGACAAGAAATTTTGAATTAACTGAAGCCGAAATTGCTGAGAAAGAACGATATTACGAAACGCACGAACTGGAAGCCGTGCCAGCAGTCATTTCGCCAGATTTTGTGGCTGGGACGAGAACAACCGATGTTACAATTGTTTGTGATGGTGGTTCGTGGCAGGAAGAAGTTTCTTGGGAAATTGTTGATTCTAACGGAAGCGTTGTTGCTTCTGGTGGTGCTCCATTTAGTGGAACAGTATCGATGGATAACGATACATACACACTATACGCAAATGATAGTTATGGCGACGGCTGGAATGGAAATTATATTACTATTACTGACGATAATGATGGCACAGTTTATTTGAATTGGACACTTCAAACTGGTTCATCTGGCAATACGATATTTGAAGTGAATGCTATTGATCCAATTTCATGGCTGGAATTAAGTGCAAGTGATGGTGGCGTTCCCAGTGGACAAACAGACGAAGTTGTATTGTTTTTTGATGCAACAGAATTGCAAGATGGCGAGATTGTATCGTGTGATGTATTGATTTCATCCAACGATGTCGATCAGCCGCTTGTTACGGTTCATGTTGTTCTGACTGTTGGCGAGGCGGGTCCAGAATGTGTGTTTGGTGATGTCAATTACGATGGAATTATCAACATATTGGACATTGTGATGATGGTTAATTTTATCGTTGCAACGGATACGCCGACTGATGATGAATTTTGTGCCGCTGATATCAACGAAGATGAAATTATCAATGTGCTGGATATCGTGCAGGTAATTAATATTATTATGGGCGATGCATTGAGTAAATCCGATGAAGTTGGTTCGGTTGAAATTTTGATTCACGAAAACAGAATTTCGATTTCGACAGATACGCAAATAGCGGGTTTACAATTTCAAATTACAGGCGCAGAAGTAGAAAATATTGCACACGCTGGATTTGAATTCGCTGAAAACGATGGCACTGTTTTGATGTATTCGCTCGAAGGCGAAACGCTTTCTGGTGATTTCGATTTATTTGCGTTTGATGGCGAAATTCAAATTGATGAAACAGTCGTAGCCAATCAATTTGGCGAGGCGATGGATGTAACAATCATCGAATTGCCGTCAGAGTTTGCGCTTTCACAAAACTATCCGAATCCGTTCAATCCAACAACTGTGATTAGTTATCAGTTGCCAGTAGATACACACGGCCGTGTGTCCCTACAAATTTACAATCTTCGCGGCCAATTGGTAGAAACTCTGGTGAATGAACCGCAAGATGCAGGATTCTATTCGATGGAATGGAACGGAAGCAATGTTTCGAGCGGTATTTATTTTTATCGTTTGGTTGCTGATGGTTTTGTTTCCTCGCATAAAATGGTTTTGATGAAATAAATCACGAGCCGAAAGGCGACGAAGTCAATTACGCAAAAAGGGGTGGAATTTCGGTTCTGCCCCTTTTTTTGAATGGCGAAGGATGAATTTCTGTTCCTTTTTTATTGATGATTTAACAATCAGCGGAAATCCGTTTTGTTCGCACTATCGGCATTCTATTTTTAGATATTTCTCAGAAAAATCAAAATTCCAGTCAGCAAT
>JADHUZ010000008.1 GCA_016784265.1 Fidelibacterota bacterium | reverse complement strand
TAGGCAATGTGGCACAAACAATATCGACATTGATTACGGCAAATCCAGCGGTGCGATTTCGGTTTTGTCAAAAAATAGACGGCGAAACGATAGAATTTGACACAAAAGAACTTTTAAAACAGAAAACTTATTAAGAGAGGAAAAAAATGAGCACTCAAACAGTTACAGGAATCATTGAAAAATACAATTCGGAGCCAAAGTCGTTAATCGCGATTTTGCAAGATATTCAAGCGAATCAGCGACATTTGCCGAAAGATGCTTTAGAAGAAGTTGCAACATCGCTCGATATTCCACTTTCGCAAGCATATAGCGTTGCTACTTTTTTCAAAGCGTTCAGTCTAACGCCCAAGGGGGAATATTGTATCAGCGTTTGCATGGGGACGGCGTGCCATGTTAAAGGTGGAAAACAAGTGCTTGAAAAACTCGAGCGGGATTTGAGCATCAACGCCGGTGAAACGACAGATGATTTAAGTTACAGTTTGGAAGAGGTTCATTGTGTCGGTTGTTGTGGACTTGCACCAGTTGTAACTGTAAACGATGATTTATTCAGTAAGGTGAAATTGCGTGGTGTGAAAAGAATTTTGAAGAAATATGGGGAGAAATAAACATGCCTAAATTAAAAATAGAAGATTTGCAAAAAATCAAACAGCGCGTTCAACAAACGACGAATTTGCGGGAAGGTAAATCGCGAGCAAAAATTACTGTTCACATGGGCACTTGCGGAATTGCCGCCGGCGCGCGCGACATTATGGATGCGGTGATGGAAATTATTGAAAATAACAATGTGGATGATGTGATCATCACGACATCCGGATGTGCGGGACTTTGTTCGCAAGAGCCGATGGCAACAGTTGAACTTCCCGGACAAACGCCTGTGAAATACATTGATTTGACCAAAGCAAAAATAGCAAAAATTTTCGATGGTCATGTGATGAACGGAAAAATTGTCGCTGATTTTGTACTTGGCGTTGGCAGCGAGCAAACACATTAAAATTGGGGAGTGAAAAATGGAACAATTAAATACTGAACCAACCAAAACCACGGCAAATGCACAAAAGCCATTTCGCATGAGCGTTTTGGTTTGTGCTGGAACCGGCTGTGTTTCTAACAACTCATTCAAAGTAATGGAAGCGTTGCAAGATGAGATTAAGAAACATAATTTGGAAAAAGAAATTCAAATTGTTGGAACTGGCTGCAATGGATTTTGTGCCGAAGGACCGCTTTTGGTTGTTCAGCCAGACGAGATTTTTTATGCTCAACTGAAAGTAAAAGATATTCCGTTGCTTGTCGAGGAGCATTTTCTCAAAGGTCGTCCGGTGGAAAAATTTATGTACACACCACCTGAGGGCGAAGTGGCGATTCCGAAAATGTCTGATATTGATTTCTTCGCACATCAAAGATTGATTGCGCTTCGCAACCGCGGTTTGATTGATCCGGAAAAAATTGATGAATACATCGGACGAGATGGCTATACCGCTATCGCGAAAGCACTTACGGAAATGTCACCCGCTGAAATTGTTCAGGAAATTGTGGATTCTGGATTGCGAGGGCGTGGTGGTGCAGGATTTCCATCAGGAGTAAAATGGCAACTTTGCGCAAAACAAGATAGCGATACGAAGTATATCGTTTGCAACGCCGACGAAGGCGATCCTGGCGCATTTATGGACCGAAGCATCATCGAATCTGATCCGCATTCTGTGATTGAAGGAATGCTCATCGGAGCTTTTGGAATGGGCGCGAGCGAGGGCTTTATTTACATTCGGAATGAATATCCGTTGGCGCTCGAACGGCTTCATGTTGCGATTGAGCAGGCGGAGAAATATGGATTGCTCGGAGAAAATATTCTCGGGACAAATTTCAGTTTTAAGATGAATGTTGTCAGGGGCGCAGGAGCATTTGTTTGCGGGGAAGAAACGGCACTCATTGCCTCGATTGAGGGGAAATTAGGTGAGCCGCGACCGCGACCGCCGTATCCTGTGGAATCTGGACTTTGGGGAAAACCGACGAACATCAACAATGTTGAAACTTGGGCAAATGTGCCGATAATTATTGATCGCGGTGCAAAATGGTTTGCGTCCATCGGTACAGAAACAAGTAAAGGTACGAAAGTTTTTTCGCTTGTTGGAAAAATCAACAACACAGGATTGCTCGAAGTTCCGATGGGAATTACTTTGCGCGACATTATTTATAAAATTGGCGGTGGAATTCCTAACGGGAAAAAATTCAAAGCGATTCAGTCGGGAGGTCCTTCCGGTGGATGTATTCCTGAAGATCAACTGGATTTGCCGGTGGATTACGAAAGTTTATCCGAAGCCGGCTCGATGATGGGTTCCGGCGGCATGGTCGTGATGGACGAGGACACTTGCATGGTGGATGTGGCGCGGTATTTTCTGACTTTTACGCGAGACGAATCGTGTGGAAAATGTGCGCCGTGTCGCGAAGGAACTTGGCAAATGCACGAAATTTTGACCAAAATTACTGAGGGAAATGGGACGCTCAACGATCTTGCAGTTCTTGAGGCACTTGCCGAAGTTGTCAAAGATACATCACTTTGTGGGCTTGGGCAAACCGCACCGAATCCAGTGATTACTACGCTGAGATATTTTCGGGATGAGTATTTGGCTCATATCGAGAAAAAAGAATGCCAAGCGCATGTTTGCCGAGAATTGAATACATACATCATACATGGTGATGTTTGCAAAACCGATGGAAAAGGATGTGGTGTTTGTCGTCGGGAGTGTCCGGATAAAGCGATTACCGGCGAAAAAGGGAAAGCCCATGTGATTGATCAGCAACTTTGCGGAAAATGCGGAGTTTGCTACGACGTTTGTAATTTTAACGCAATTACGATTGAATAGGAGAGCAATATGATTTCTCTAAAAATTAACGGAAAACCGATACAGGTCGAAAGCGGAACGACGATTTTGCAAGCTGCAAAGCAATTGGGATTTGAAATTCCCACGCTTTGTTACCATCCACAATTGGAGCCGTATGCGGCTTGTCGAGTTTGTACTGTCGAAGTGAAAAACGAAAAAGGCAACAAGTTGATGACTTCATGCAATTCTATTGTGGAAGATGGAATGGAAGTGCAAACCGACTCGGATGCAGTTGCACAAGCAAGGAAAATCAATTTGCAATTGTTGATGGCGCAGGCACCGGCGGCGGAAATCGTTTCAGAAATGGCGGCTAATTATGGAGTTGGAGATACAGCATTTCTTTCGGAAAATGCGGAAGAAAAATGTATTTTGTGCGGACTTTGCGTTCGTGCTTGCGAGCAAGTTGCGGGCACATCGGCGATTGGCTTTGCGAATCGCGGAAAAGACCGCGTGGTAACTACTCCATTTGATGTTCAAAATGAGGCGTGCATTACTTGCGGAAGTTGTGCTTTTGTTTGTCCGACTGGTGCGATTACGATGGACGACCCATTTGGGCGCGAGGTGATTCACGACGAAATGACGCTCGGTCCGGACAAGGCGATTACTGTGCCATTTATGCAAGCCGTGCCAAATGCGCCAGCGATTGACACAGAAGCGTGCATTCATTTCAAAACGGATGCCTGTGGACTTTGTGCCGAAGTGTGTGAGCCCGAAGCGATTGATTATTCCCAAAAAGACGAAATCGAGGAAGTTGAAGTTGGAACGATTCTTTTGGCGACGGGGTTCAAAACATTCGATGCATCGCGGATTGCAAAATATGGCTACGGAAAATTGCCGAATGTCATCACGAGTTTGGAATTTGAAAAACTTTCTAATGCGTCGGGCCCAACGGGTGGCGATATTTTGATGCAAGATGGCTCGGTTCCGAAATCGGTTGGGATTATCCATTGTGTCGGCTCGCGCGATGACAATTACAATAAATATTGTTCGAAAGTTTGTTGTATGTATTCGCTGAAAATTGCGCATTTGATGGCGGAAAAAACCGGCGCAGAAGTCTATAATTTTTATATCGACATGCGCACCCCGGGCAAGGGATATGAGGAATTTTATGAACGACTTTTGGAAGAAGGAATGCACTTGATTCGTGGACGAGCGGCGGATGTTTCCGATTGGGCGATGAACGAAGACGAGGAAGGAAAATTAGTTATTCGTGCCGAAGATACGCTTGTCGGTGCAGTGCGACGGATTCCAGTTGATATGGTTGTGTTGGCGGTTGGACTCGAGCCGCAACCCGATGCGGAAGAAATTCGCAGGAAATTTAATATTAGTTGCAGTTCTGACGGCTGGTTTTTGGAGCGACACCCGAAACTTGCGCCCGTTTCAACATTTACAGATGGCGTATTTTTAGCGGGCAGTTGTCAGGGTCCAAAAGATATTCCTGAAACAGTCGCCCAATCCGGTGCAGCGGTGGCGGAAGCGTTGGCACTAATTGATCGCGGATATGTAGAATTGGAGCCAAACACGGCATTTATTTACGAAGAAGAATGTTCGGGATGTAAAACGTGTATCCCGCTGTGTCCATTCTCAGCGATTTCGTTTGTGGAAGATAAAAATGTCAGCGAAATCAACGAGGCGTTGTGCAAAGGCTGTGGCACTTGTGTGGCGGCTTGTCCTTCTGGTGCGGCGCAACAGCATTTATTTACCGATGAACAAATTTTTGAAGAAATCAAAGGAGTGTTGAGTTATGTCTGAACAATTTGAACCAAAAATTGTGGCGTTTTTTTGCAATTGGTGCACTTACACTGCCGCTGATTTGGCGGGCATTTCACGGATGAAATATGCGCCAAATGTGCGAGTGGTGCGGTTAATGTGCTCGGGGCGTGTGGACCCGCAATTTATCCTTGCGGCGTTTCGCGATGGAGCGGATGGTGTGCTGATTGGTGGATGTCATCCAGGCGATTGCCATTATCAAGAAGGCAATTACAAGGCGTTGCGTCGTTTTCATTTACTCAAACCCGTTTTGGAAGAAATGAACATCGAAGACGAGCGGTTTCGCTTGGAATGGATTTCGGCGAGCGAGGGTGATAAAGTCCAAAAAGTCATCAACGAAATGGTCGAGCAAATCACGAAATTAGGACCGCTGGATTTAGAGCCAATTTCCACGCCGGAAACATTAGATGAGATGTTAGAAAAAGAACAGGAGATTGCAGTATGAGCAAGCCAAAAGTTGGATTTTATTGGTGTGCGTCGTGTGGCGGTTGTGAGGAAGCCGTCGTAGATTTGAACGAAGGTGTTCTTGATGTCGTCGAGGCGGTGGATATCGTCTTCTGGCCTGTGGCACTGGATTTCAAACGCTCGGATGTCGAAGCGATGGAAGATGGCGAAATGGCTGTTTGTTTTATCAACGGCGCAATTCGGAATTCCGAACAAAAAGAAATGGTCGAGATATTGCGTAAGAAATCCGGGCTGATTGTCGCATTTGGTAGTTGCTCGCACATGGGCGGGATTCCTGGGTTGGCGAATTTACACGATAAAGAAAGCATTTTCAATCGCGTGTATCACACGGTGCCGACGATTGATAATCCTGACGGCACTATTCCGCAAGTCGAAACATCTGTTTGTGGCACAACGGTCGAACTTCCTGAATTTTGGGACACGGTTCGCACGCTGAATCAAGTAATTGATGTGGATTATTATCTTCCCGGTTGTGCGCCGCCGGTGAATTTAATTGTCGGTGCAGTTACCGCCATTTTAGAGGGGAAATTGCCCGAAAAAGGAGCAGTGTTGGCACCCGATAAGGCGTTGTGCGACGAGTGCGATCGTCGAGAATCGAAACCGGAAAATCTGTGCATCGATGAATTTAAGCGACCGTATCAAATCATAATTGACGAGGAAGAATGTTTGCTTGCGCAAGGTTTACTTTGTTTGGGCAGTGCAACGCGCGCAGGTTGCGATTCGATTTGTGTGAAGGGAAATATGCCGTGCACGGGTTGTATGGGACCGACGAGTCGCGTGAACGATTTCGGAGCCAAAGCACTTTCTGCGATGGCTTCTGTCGCAAACGCGAATGATGAGAAAGATGTCAAACGCATTATCGGCGGTATCGCAGATCCTGTCGGAAGTTTTAATAAATATAGTTTACCTGCATCGTATTTGCATCGGAAAGTACGAAAATGATTTGATTTTTTTCAGAATAGGGTGCCATACTAACAGATGAACACACCAAAAAATAGTACTTTTAAGATAAGTTTTTAAACAGGAGACAGAAATGGGAAAACATATCATAGTCGATCCAATCACACGATTGGAAGGACACGGAAAAATAGACATCATTTTGAACGATGATGGAAATGTAGATCGCGCTTATTTTCAGGTGCCAGAATTACGCGGATTTGAGCAATTTGCTATTGGTCGGCGTGCGGAGGATTTGCCGCAAATCACGAGCCGAATCTGCGGCGTTTGACCGTCTGCACATCACTTGGCAGGTGCCAAGACATTAGATAATTTATTCAAAGTTGATCCACCAGCGGCAGCGAAAAAAGTCCGCGAAATGATGTACAACATTTTCTTTGTAGAAGATCACGCATTGCATTTTTATTTTCTCGGCGGACCCGATTTTGTCGTCGGGCCTACTGCACCAAAAGGCGAGCGAAATATCCTCGGTGTTTTGGGCAAAGTCGGGCTCGAAATCGGCAAGGAAGTCATCGGTTTGCGCAAACAAATGCGCGATTTGATGGTCTCCGTGATGGGAAAAGCAATTCATCCTGTTTTCGGTTTGCCGGGTGGAATTTCCAAACCAATCAAAAAAGATGAGCAACAAAAATTCATTGATGCAGCGAATCATGCTGTTGAATTTGGTGAATTTACACTGAAAATTTTCAACGATATTGTTTTGAAAAACGAGCAATATGTTGAGACGATTCTATCGGACGCATACACGCATAAAACTTATTATATGGGACTTGTGGACGAGAACAATCAGTTGAATTTTTATGATGGAAAATTGCGGATTGTAAATCCCGATGGTGAGGAATTTGCGAAATTCACGGGTTCAGAATATGTAGAACATCTTTCCGAGCATGTCGAGCCATGGAGTTATATCAAATTCTTGTTTCTGAAAAATGTGGGCTGGAACGGTTTTGAAGACGGAAAAGACAGCGGAGTTTATGCTGTTGCGCCACTCGCACGGCTGAATGTTTCGGATGGAATGCCAACGCCGAAAGCACATGCCGCGTATGAACAATATTTTGAAACACTTGGCGGAAAGCCTGTGCATCAAACGCTTGCGACGCATTGGGCACGAGTTATCGAAATGGTGTATGCCGCAGAGCGATTTTTGGAACTTGCGACGGATGAAGAAACTTTTTCGCCCGATGTGCGAACAATTCCAACCGAAACACCGGAAAAAGGAGTCGGAGTCATCGAAGCGCCGCGTGGCACACTTTTTCATCATTACGAAACAGATGAAAATGGAATTATCACCGCGGCGAATTTGCTTGTGGCGACACAAAATAATGCTGCACGAATTGCGATGTCAGTCGATAAATCTGCTCGTGCGTTAATAAAAGATGGCAAAATTGACGACGGAATTTTGAATTTGGTCGAAATGGCATTTCGGGCTTACGATCCATGCCACGGTTGTGCAACGCATTCCTTGCCGGGACAAATGCCACTCGCCGTTCGGATTTACGATTCGGCGCATAAATTGTTGCGAGAGTTGAAACAAAATTAGAAAATTTAGTGATTTGGTAATGTTTTATTTTTAAAGATTAAATGTTAAATGAGTCCAAAATTTTAGTTCTCGGTCTGGGGAATGATTTGCTTGCTGATGATGCCGTTGGTTTGCTTGCTGTGCGCGAATTGAAAAAACAGCAAATCAGCGATGTTGAAATTGTTGAGACAGCAGAACATGGAATGGCACTTTTGGATTATTTTATCGGATTTGATTCCGCGATTTTGGTGGATGCAATTCAGACAAATTCCGTGCCAGTTGGAACAATTCATGAAATGGATGAATCTGATTTGAGCGAGGTGTTTGCGCCGTCGCCACATTTCTCTGGCTTACCGGAAATGATTCATATCGCACGAGAAATGCAACTCGATTTCCCGCAACGATTCAAAATTTTTGCGATTGAAGTCGAAGATGTGTTAACTTTGGGCGGTAAGATTTCACCAAAAGTCCGTGATGCAATTGCAAGAGTTCAACCAAAAATTGCAAGACAAATACGGTTGTGGAAAGAGGATTTGTCGTAATAAAACCTTTTTAGCGACAAATTCTTTATTATTTCACACTGGAGAACATTCGTAATTTTCGCCCAATGCAAAATGTAAAAAATATTCTACGTGCAAAAATTATCATCCGCGGCGCAGTTCAAGGCGTTGGATTTCGTCCATTTGTTTTTCGTTTAGCGAAGAAAATGAATCTTCCGGGCTGGGTAATCAATTCGGCAAATGGCGTTTTTATCGAAATTGAGGGTGAGATGAAAAGCCTCAACCATTTCATCCAAAAGGTTGAAAATGGAAGCCCGCCACGTTCTTTTATTCAAAGCATGGAAACATCGTTTCTCGAGCCAGTTGGTTTCGATAAGTTCGAAATTCGCCACAGCGACGATGCCGGCGAAAAAACAGCGTTCATCTTACCGGATATTGCAACCTGTCCTGATTGTTTGCACGAAATTTTTGATGAAAACAACAGTCGATATTTGTATCCATTCACAAATTGCACGAATTGTGGCCCGCGATTTTCTATCATTGAGATGCTTCCGTATGACCGCCCGAACACCTCGATGAAACATTTCAAAATGTGCGAAAAATGTCAGACCGAATACGAAAATCCGCTTGATCGAAGATTCCACGCTCAGCCGAATGCGTGTCCTGAGTGCGGTCCTCAGATGGAATTTTGGGATGCTTATGGGAATGTCATTGCGAGAAAACACGATGCAATTCTTTTTGCGGTGGAAATGCTGAAGTCTGGGAAAATCATTGCGGTGAAAGGAATTGGCGGATTTCATCTGATGGTTCACGCGGGAAATAAAAGCGCGATTTCGACGCTTCGGGAAAGAAAACATCGAGAGGAAAAACCGCTGGCGTTGATGTCTCCAACGATTGGACTGATTGAAGAGCACTGCCAAATTTCAGAAATCGAAAAACATTTGCTCATTTCGCCGGAAGCACCGATTGTGTTGTTGAAAAGCAAGAAAAATACCGCAATTTCAACCAAAGCGATTGCGCCGGAAAATCCAACTTTGGGCGTGATGCTTCCATATTCGCCGCTTCATCACATTTTGCTTCGCGAGTTCGGTTTTCCCGTTGTCGCTACAAGCGGAAACATCTCCGACGAGCCGATTTGCACAGATGAAAATGACGCTCTGAAACGATTAGGAAATATCGCTGATTTTTTTCTTATTCACAATCGCCCGATTGTTCGGCACGTGGATGATTCTATCGTTCGAGTTATGGCGAATCGCGAGATGATTTTGCGTCGCGCGCGCGGATTTGCTCCATTGCCGATTCAAATTAAAAATAACCAAAAAACCGTTTTGGGTGTCGGCGCGCATCTTAAAAATTCTGTGGCATTGTCAGTTGGCGAATCTGTTTTTATCAGCCAGCACATTGGCGATTTGGAAACGCAAGAAGCCACGAGCGCATTCAAAAAAGTGATTCATGATTTTGAAAATCTCTACGACGCAAGACCTTTGTTTGTTGTCGGTGATCTTCATCCCGATTACATTTCGACACAATTTGCAAAAGAGATGGAAAAAGAATTTCGTCAAATTCAACATCATTTTGCGCACATTGTTTCATGTATGGCGGAAAACGAGTTGGATGGCGAAGTGCTCGGTGTTTCTTGGGACGGAACTGGATTTGGTGCCGACGGCACGATTTGGGGTGGAGAATTTTTGACTGCAACGCGTTCAGATTTTCAGAGATTTGCGCATTTTCGGACATTTTGTTTGCCGGGAGGAGAAAAAGCAATAAAAGAACCGCGTAGAGCCGCAATCGGTTTGCTCTATGAATTAATTGGAAACGATATTTTTCGTGGTCAGCAATTTCATCCGATAAATAGTTTTTCTGAAAATGAAATTCAAATTTTAGGAGAAATGTTGCGAAAAAATATCAATTCACCGAAAACATCGAGTGTTGGAAGAATTTTTGATGCGGTGGCGGCACTTGTCAACATTCGGCAAACGGCACGATTTGAAGGACAAGCGGCTATGGAATTGGAATTTGCAATTGGTGATTTTCAAACCTGCGAATATTATCCATTTGAAATTGCTGGAAAAAATCCTTGCGTCGTGGATTGGTTGACGATGATTTTTGCCATTCTCGAAGATTTGAAAAATGGAATCGCGCTTGCCGAAATTTCGGCAAAATTTCACAATACAATGGTGGAAATCATTGTAAAAATAGCGAAATTTGCAGGTCGGGAACGAGTCGTATTTTCAGGCGGTTGCTTTCAAAATAAATATCTGACTGAACGGACGATATTGCGACTCAGAGAAGAAAAATTCAAACCATATTGGCATCAGCGCATTCCGCCGAACGATGGCGGCATCTCGCTTGGACAAGTGGTTGCAACGATTTACAAAGAGAGGAATGAAAAATGTGTTTAGCTGTTCCGGGAAAAATTCTGGAAATTAAAGAAACCGGAGAACTTACAAGATCTGGAAAAGTCAGTTTTGGCGGGATTGTCAAAGAAATTAATTTGGCATACACGCCGGAGGCAAATATCGGCGATTATGTCATTGTTCATGTGGGATTCGCAATCAGCACGCTGAACGAGGATGAGGCAAAACAAACCTTGAAATATCTTCGCGAAATTACGGAAATCGAAATGGAACTTCGGGGTGAAAATGAAATATTTTGACGAATATCGCGATCCGAAACAAGCAAAGGAATTTATTCGTGAAATCCACAAAATCACGACAAAACCATGGGCAATGATGGAGATTTGCGGTGGGCAAACTCATTCGATTATTCGCTCTGGCATTGATGAACTTTTGCCAGATAAAATCACGCTCGTTCACGGTCCGGGTTGTCCCGTTTGTGTTACGCCGCTGGAATTGATTGACAAGGCAATTTCTATTGCATCGCGAGTGGAAGTTATTTTTTGTAGTTTTGGAGATATGCTTCGCGTGCCGGGATCCAAAAAAGATTTGCTCACAGTCAAAGCCGAAGGTGGCGATGTGAGAATTGTTTATTCTCCGCTGGATTCTGTGAAAATCGCGAAAGAAAATCCAGATAAAAAAGTAGTCTTTTTCGGCGTGGGATTTGAGACAACAGCACCGGCAAACGCGATGGCGGTGTTTCAGGCGCATGAGCAAAAAATAGATAATTTTTCTATGCTCGTTTCACATGTGCTCGTTCCGCCGGCGATGGAAGTTATCCTCTCATCACCCGATAATCGCGTTCAGGGATTTCTCGCGGCTGGGCATGTTTGTACCGTCATGGGATACACAGAATATGAACCGCTGGCGAAAAAATATCAAGTGCCGATAGTTGTTACGGGTTTTGAACCGCTGGATATTCTTCAGGGAATTTACATGTGTGTGAAACAACTCGAAGAAGGGCGATTTGAGGTGGAAAATATGTATAAACGTTCCGTTCGGCGCGAAGGCAATATTCCAGCAAAAAATTTGATTCAGAAAGTTTTTGAAATCACGCACAGAAAATGGCGCGGAGTGGGTGAAATTCCACAAAGCGGCTTATCGCTTCGGGAAGAATTTGTCGGGCACGATGCGAATTTGATTTTCGGATTATCCGATTATTCCGCGCAAGAACCGGAAGAATGCATCGCGGGATTAATTTTACAAGGAATTAAAAAACCCAACGAGTGCAGTGAATTTGGGAAAAAATGCACACCCGAACATCCACTTGGAGCAACAATGGTTTCCACAGAAGGCGCATGCGCGGCGTATTTTCGTTATCGAAGTTTTGAGGGAAAATAATGACAAATAAAAACTTTACAACAACTTGCCCACTGCCAATCGAGGATTATCCAAATGTGATGCTTGCTCATGGTGGCGGTGGGAAATTGATGAAAAATCTCATCGAAAAAATGTTCATTCCTGCGTTTTCAAATGATATTTTGGAAACCCAACACGATAGCAGCGTCGTCGAAATTTCAGGCACGAAAATTGCGTTCACAACCGATTCGTTTGTGGTGAATCCGCTATTTTTTCCGGGCGGAGATATCGGCTCGCTGGCTGTGAATGGCACAGTGAACGATTTGGCGATGAGTGGCGCAAAACCGCTGTTTTTATCGGCAGGATTTATCCTCGAAGAAGGTTTTCCGATGATAGAACTTTGGCGGATTGTTTCTTCGATGAAAGCCGCCGCAGAAAAAGCAAATGTCCAATTTATCACTGGCGATACAAAAGTCGTCGATAATGGCAAGGGCGATGGAATTTTTATAAACACCGCTGGAATTGGACTTGTGGAAACGCCGCTGGAAATTGTTCCGAAATCTGTCCAGTCGGGCGATGCGATTTTGGTAAATGGCGATATCGGTCGGCACGGAATTGCGATAATGGCGCAGCGGGAAGGATTGGAATTTGAATCCGAAATCGAAAGCGATTGTGCGCCACTTAATGGACTTGTGCAAAACCTGCTCGATGAAAACATCGAAATTCATTGTTTGCGAGATTTGACTCGTGGCGGATTGGCAAGCGCATTGAATGAAATCGCAACGTCAGTCAATCGACAAATTGAGATTGATGAAAGCGTAATTCCTGTTCGCGAAGATGTGCACGGTGCTTGCGAAATTTTGGGCTTCGATCCGCTTTATGTGGCGAATGAAGGCAGAATGATTGCTTTTGTTGCTCCAAGCGACGCGAAAAAAGCATTGGAAATTATGAATAAACACGAATTTGGAAACGGAAGCGTGCAGATTGGCGCAGTTACGGAAACTCGCTCAAAATTGGTTACGATGAAAAGCACTATCGGCGCAACTCGAATTGTGGATATGCTCAGCGGAGAACAATTACCGAGAATTTGTTAGGGTTTTAAGCCACTGATTATACAGATATCTCAGACGAGGAGAAAATTTTAACGAATGAGTTCACCTGCACGTTTTTTGTGTCAGGTGGAGTTGGGGTTGTAAAGCACATTTATTCGAGGATCGATGTTTTGCCTTCGGGAATAATTGACCACCGAATTCTTGATAAATTTTCATCTTCTTTAGGCTTTCTGAAAATAAATAAATGCTCGTGCATAATTAAATAAAAGCCCATTTGTTTTGCTTTTGTTGCCCACCGTCTTGAATAGGTGCAATTATGTTGTGATTTAATTATTTCTTCTTTAAGTGCAAAACCATTTTGTAAAAATTTCTGTAAAACTAAATGTGAAAGTGGCACATAATGTTGCCCTTTTCTTGTATTCCCAATTAACACAGCACAATAATGATCTGGTTTTAAAACTCGAAATAATTCCTTAATTCCAATTTCCAATTCATCGCAAAATTTCTTTGGGCTTGTAATATTAGAAAAGTCTTCTGAAATCTCACCGTTTGAGTATGTAACCATATTTAAATAGGGTGGATGTGTGCAAATTAAATCAATTGAATTATCTTTGATATTTTCAAGACTTCTCAAATCACCCAATTCAATTTTTTGTTTAGACTTTGTTTTGAAATCAAATTTCAATGCTTTTTGAGTTAACTCTACGGCATTCGGATTAATGTCGATTCCAATTCCATTTCTATGTAGGAGTTTACATTCAATCATTGTTGTCCCCGAACCAACCATTGGATCAAGAACTAATTCATTTTCTTTTGAATATTTTAAAATTACATTTCTTGGAATTTGTGGAGCAAAGTTTCCACGATATTTTGGATTGTGAGTAGCCCAATTACCACGATCTGGGAAAGACCAACAAGTTGTTATTTCTTG
>JADHUZ010000007.1 GCA_016784265.1 Fidelibacterota bacterium | reverse complement strand
TCCGGTTTTTGAGTCGCCGAAATTTACTCAACCAAGAAGAAATTATCCACCCGGTCAGCACGGACCGTCTCGGAGGAAAAGAATATCGGATTTCGGTGTGCAGTTGCGTGAGAAGCAACGCATGAAATATCTTTATGGTGTGCTTGAAAAACAGTTTCGGAATTATTACAAGAAAGCGGTCCAGAAAGAAGGACCGACGGGACAGAATCTTTTTATTGCGCTAGAATCTCGTTTTGATAATACAGTGTATCGTCTTGGATTTGCTCCAACTCGAGCATCCGCGAGACAACTTGTATCGCACAGGCACTTTTTAGTCAATGAAAAGACGGTGAATATTCCATCATTTCAAATGAAGCCAGGTGATGTTATTGAAGTTCGGGACAAGAGCAAAAAGCTAGAGATTATCCACGATTCTATGAAACGAGTTAAGGGCGATCCGTATCCGTGGCTTTCAATTGACAAAGCCAATATGAAAGGTGTATTTTCTGAATCTCCGAAAAGGGAAGATATTCCAGAAGAAATCAATGAACAGTTAATTGTCGAATTGTATTCGAAATAATAGAGGAACATTAGAATTATGCCTAATTTTCAAATTCCCAATACAACGCAAATTGAAGAAACTGACAATCCCAATGTCGGTAGATATGTTATTATGCCGCTTGAAAGAGGATATGGCATCACTATAGGAAATGCCTTGCGGCGAATTCTGTTATCATCCATTCCTGGCGCGGCGATTACCAATGTACGCATTGAGGGTGTTCTGCACGAGTTTAGCACGTTAAAAGGGATTAATGAGGATGTTAGTGAAATCATTTTAAATCTTAAAAAAGTTCGCCTTCAGTTAAGCGATAATCAGCCGGATAAGGTGCATATCCAACTGAAAGGACCTGCAAAATTAACGGCTGGACTACTATCTGAAAAAACAGAACAATTTGAGGTTTTGAATCCGGATTTGGTAATTGCTACGTTAAACACCAATTCGAAAATTGATTTGGAAATCACAATTGGCAGGGGCAGAGGATATCGTCCAGCAGAACTCAATAAATATCCGGATATGCCGGTTGGGTGCGTTGCAATCGATTCAATTTTTTCGCCGATTGTGAATGTTGACTATCGTGTAGAAAAATTGCCAGCGGCAGAGAAAGAAGGTATGGAAAAGCTCACATTGGATGTAGAGACCGATGGTAGCGTTTCTCCAAATGAAGGCGTTGCTTATGCGGCAAGATTGATGGCTGATCATCTAAAAGTTTTTAATGTATTGGATGTGTCGCTTATCGAAGAACCGGAAGATCAAGTGGACGAAGAATCAATCCGTATTCGGAAGGAACTCATGCGAAACATTGATGATTTGGAACTTTCTGTGCGTTCTTACAATTGTTTGCAGACAGCAGGCATTAGAACACTCGCTGATTTGGTGAATTATGAAGAAAATGCAATGTTAAAATTTCGCAATTTTGGAAGAAAGTCGTTAGCGGAGTTAAATGATAAATTGACTGAATTAGGTTTGTATTTTAATATGGACATTTCAAAATATTTAGATGATGTTGAGGAATAAATGAGACACGGAGTTAAAAAAGGTAGAAAATTAAACAAATCGGCATCTCATCGCAAAGCGATGTTGGCAAATATGGCAGCCAGTTTATTTTCTCATAAAAGAATTCGTAGCACGGACGTGAAATTAAAAGAATTGCGTAGTTTCGTGGATAAACTGATTACTTTGGGAAAATGCGGAGATGTACATTCCCGCAGGATTGCGATAAAATATCTGCGAAATAAAGATGCCGTGAAAACTTTATTCGATGAAATTGCACCAAAATGTGCCAATCGTCAAGGCGGATACACAAGAATATTGAAAATTGGTCCTCGACAGAACGATGCGGCATTGGTTTCATCTATGGAACTTGTGGATTTCTCGAGTGATTTTGGAGAAGTCGCACCTTCCGGAGAATCTGAGGAGTAGCTCCTCCATTTATGTGAGGTGCATTCATCATGCTTTTTAAAACAAATCCTCTTTTCGGTTCGGGAAAGAGGATTTTTTGTTATTTTTTGTTGATTTGGTTGGGAATCGTACCGCGAGCTTTTTCTGAGTTTCAAGGATTATGGGTTATTCGCTCGTCTATGGTTTCGAGAGAATCCATTGATAAAATGATTGACTGGGCGACACGGAATCAGTATTCTGATATTTTCGTTCAAGTTCGCGGCAGAGGATTTGCGTTTTATAATTCCAAAATTGTCCCGAAATCTCCATTAATCAAAGAAGATTTTGACCCATTGGATTACACAATCAACAAAGCTCATCATGCGGGATTGAAAGTGCATGCTTGGTTAAATGTATATCTGCTTTGGTCGGCACCAAAACCACCCAAAAACAGTGAACATCTGATCCATTCGGGTGAGGATTGGTTTGCTTGCAACACGGATAATTTATATTATTTTTCGCAAGGTTTGGGGTCAATTCTTGCTCATCGATCAAAAGAGGGTATTTATCTTTCATCTGCACATCCAAATGTGAATTCTTATTTGTTACGCGTCTTTCAAGAAGTTTACCAATTTTACAATGTGGACGGTATTCACTTGGATTATGTTCGATACGAGAATTCAAATTATGATTTTAACCCAACTGCGCGCCAGATTTACATCAAAGAATTCGGATACGATCCGTTGTCGCTATTTGACGGAAGATATAAAGGCGATGAGTTTGATTTTCAACAAAAGATGGATGAATGGTTGCAATTTAAATCAGATGCAGTTACAGATCTTGTTCGTGCATTGCGTCAGAATATTCGTAATGACGATCGAAACATTTTGCTCAGCGCGGCTGTCAAACCCGATCCACACAAAGCAAGAACGACATTCAGTCAGGATTGGGCAACTTGGATTACCGAAGATTATGTTGATTTCGTACTTCCGATGAATTATACAAAAGATATGCTGTATTTTAATGATGCCTTGCAAAAGATACGGCGGTTGAAACTTTTGGATAAAGTCTATATGGGGATTGCAACTTACAACCAAAATTCGTACGAAGTAGTCAGCAAAATCTACAAATCGAGAGCGAATGGCGTGCGCGGATTTTGCGTGTTTTCTTACGATAATTTGGTGGATAAACCAGATTTTACACGCTCAGTTGTCAAAGCTCTCCACCGATAGGGAGAAGAAAAATGCGAAAAATTTACGCCACGACTGGCACAAAATTAAGTTGCAAAGGCTGGCATCAAGAAGCCGCTTTGCGAATGTTGATGAACAATCTTGACCCCAATGTCGCCGAAATGCCCGAACAACTCATCGTCTATGGTGGAATCGGAAAAGCGGCACGAAATTGGGAATCGTTCGATGCGATTGTCGAATCGCTCAAAAACCTTGAAAATGACGAAACGCTACTCGTTCAATCGGGCAAGCCGGTTGGGATTTTCCAAACGCATGATTATGCACCACGCGTAATTATTTCCAATTCGATGCTCGTGCCAGATTGGGCAAATTGGGAGCATTTTCGCGAACTCGAAGAACGCGGATTGATGATGTATGGACAAATGACAGCTGGAAGTTGGATTTATATCGGCACGCAGGGAATTTTGCAAGGCACTTATGAAACGCTTGCCGAAGCCGCAAAACAGCATTTTGGCGGCTCACTTTCTGGTACAATCACGCTAACTGCTGGACTTGGTGGAATGGGTGGCGCACAGCCTTTGGCAGTTACGATGAACGGCGGTGTCGCAATTGTTGCCGAAGTGGAAAAATTTCGGATTCAGCGACGATTGGAAACAAAATATCTCGCCAAATCCACCGAAAATTTGGATGAAGCAATCGAATGGGCACTCGAAGCAAAAGCGAAAAAAGAAGCCGTTTCGATTGGAATTTTGGGAAATGCCGCTGATGTTTTTGAAGAATTTGTAAATCGCAAAATTGTGCCAGAAATAGTAACCGACCAAACTTCGGCGCATGATGAATTGAACGGATATGTGCCCGCAGGAATGAGTTTTGACGAAGCGATTGCTTTGAGAAAGTCCAATCCAGAAAAATACAGCCAATTATCTTACAAAACGATGGCGCGGCATTGTCAAGCGATTTTGGATTTGCAGAAAATAGGTTCGGTGGCGTTTGATTATGGCAACAATTTGCGTGGACAGGCGAAAAAAGCAGGAATCGAAAATGCGTTTGATTATCCTGGATTTGTTCCCGCTTTTGTGCGACCGTTATTTTGTGAAGGAAAAGGCCCGTTTCGCTGGGTAGCACTTTCTGGCGATCCAAAGGATATTCACCGCACCGACGAACTCGTGAAAGAATTATTTCCAGAAGACGAAGCATTGATTCGCTGGATTGACAAAGCGCATTCGCAAGTGGCGTTTCAAGGTTTGCCATCGCGGATTTGTTGGCTTGGATATGGCGAGAGAGCGAAATTTGGATTGGCAATCAACGAACTTGTCAGAAATGGCGAAATTTCCGCACCGATTGTGATTGGGCGTGATCATCTCGATTGTGGCAGTGTTGCATCGCCAAATCGCGAAACTGAAGCAATGAAAGACGGAAGTGATGCAGTTGCAGATTGGCCAATTTTGAACGGATTGCTCAATGCGATTTCTGGTGTGAGTTGGGTGAGCGTGCATCATGGCGGCGGCGTTGGAATGGGACTCGCCATCCACGCAGGAATGGTCATCGTTGCTGACGGAACCGAAGAAATGGACAAGCGATTGAAAGCCGTTTTAACAAATGATCCAGGAACTGGAGTTATGCGCCACGCAGATGCGGGCTACGAAAAAGCGATTGATGTAGCAAACGAACGCGGTGTAAAAATCCCGATGATGAAATGATTCGTATTGCCCATCGCGGAATAGATTGCAAATATCCAGAAAATTCGCTGGAAAATTTGGAATTGGCATTTCAATCGGATTGTGATGCAGTCGAAATTGATTTACGAAGCACAAAAGATGGACAACTTTTTATTCATCACGATGGAGTTTGGCACAAAAATGGCAGATTTATTTTTGCCAAAGATGAAACTTGGGACATGATAAATAGCCCAGAATGCGCTCCACAAAAAAATAATATTTTCGGAAAAATACCAACATTTACAGAAGTTTATTCGCTGTTCAAACAATCGAATAAATCACTTTTTTTAGAGATTAAAAGCCATTTCGGTTCGCTGAAAACGATTGATTTATTGTTAGAATTTTTCAAAGGAAAATCTACAAAAAACATCTTTATCTCGTCGTTTTCATTGCCATATTTGCGAAGATTTGATGCGGAACGGCAAGATTTTGTCATGGCAAAAATTGGTGAAAAATTTTATTGTAAAAATTTGGAAAAAACTGATGATTTTGTTTCGCAAATTCACTTCAAAGGAAACTTGCTAAACGAAAAACGAATGGACTGTTTTCATCGCCGAGGTTGGGATGTTTTTGCATGGACAATCAACGAAAAAGAAGAATTCCAGCGGATGGAAAATTTGGGCGTGAAAGGAATTTTTACAGACAATTTAGACGGTTTGAATCAATATCTGAGGGGCAAAAAATGAGCATTTTGAAAAACATCGGTGAATTGGCAACAGTCAATCCTAAAAGTGGAGAAGTTGAGAAGATTTCTGATGCATTTTTGCAATGGAGTGGCGAAGATGTTGTGAAAATTGGACTGATGGACGAAATACCGAACGACACCGAAGTTTTTGATGCAAATGGAATGCTCGTAACGGCTGGATTGGTTGATGCACACACGCATCCTGTGTTTGCTGGTTCGCGTGCGAACGAATTTTATTTGCGGAATTCGGGCGTGCCGTATATGGAAATAGCGAAAAAAGGTGGCGGAATTCGGGCATCGGTGAGAATGCTCAGAGAATCGTCTGATGCTACAATTCGCACACAAGTGCAGAAAAATTTGGACGGATTTATCGCGCATGGAACGACGACGATTGAAGGGAAAAGTGGCTATGGACTTTCTGTAAACGATGAAATTCGTTCATTGAAAATCTTGAATGAAGTGGCAGAAAATCATCCGCTTGAAGTGGTTCCAACTTTTTTGGGTGCGCATGAAGTTCCTGATGAATATCGTGAAAATCGGAACGAATACATCCGCATTGTTTGCGAGGAAATGATACCAAAAGTTGCGGAGAAAGAACTCGCTGAATATTGCGATGTGTTTTGCGAAGAAGGTGTGTTTTCAGTGGAGGAGAGCCGAAAGATTTTCCAAGCGGCGAAAGAAAATGGGCTCAAAATTCGGTTTCATGCGGAGGAATTTGTCGCAAATGGTGGTGCCCAACTCGCGGCTGAAGTTGGCGCACACAGTGCCGACCATTTAATGGCGATTGAAGATAGCGGAATTGAAGCATTGAAAAACGGAAAAGTTGTGCCAATTGCCCTTCCTGGGACGACATTTTTCCTCGGGAAAGATTCGTTTGCGCCAGTTCAAAAAATGCTCAAAGCCGATTTGCCAGTGGCGTTGGCAACCGATTTTAATCCAGGAAGCAGTTTTACCCAAAATTTGCAGTTGATGATGACGATTGGTTGTGTGCAATTTGGATTTTCTGCAGAACAAGCGTTGAAATCGGTAACTTACAATGCCGCAAAATCGCTCAAAAGAGAAGATAAAATTGGTTGCATTTCTGCTGGATTTCAAGCAGATTTCGTTGTTTGGAATGTATCAAATTTAGATGAACTGCCGTATTTGTTTGGAACGAATCACGCGAAACAAGTTTTCAAAAAAGGGAAATTGATTTAACCACTAAGAGCACGGAGAACACATGAGTCTTCGTGGTGAAACAAAAAAGGCGACATTTCTGCCGCCTCTCAATTCACAAGATAAATAACCCTGTTATTCCGTGCCGAAATGGAACATCAAATCATCATCCATTTGATAATACAATTGATTTCCATAAGTGCCCGGATAAGTTACATATTCGTGTTCGATTGCAAAAAATTCTAACAGATTATGAAACCAGTCATTGTGCTTGATTATATTCACGCCTAATTGATCATCTGTGTTATCCAAATCATCATAAATTCCACAATCAAAATAGATTCTCAGATTATCTAGGTTATTTCGGTAGTCGGAATTATCAAAAACCATATTCCACAAATCATGTTTCATCCAAAGTGTCTTGATTGTATCCACGATTCCGGGAACGGTGGTTGTTTCGGTGAATGTTGAATCCGTGTAGAAATCTTCACCATAACCTTTGATTATTTCAAAGTGGATAAAATTCCAATCGCCGCCAGCGGTGTCGCAATCATTAGAATTTGTAATGTTTTCATCCACTTCACCGTCAATCACACATTCAAAAAACGGTTCTGGCTGAACGGCATCATCAAATGGTTCCGATGGCCAGTTGCGCTGATCAAATGGCACCAAAAAATAAGTGGAATCAGCATAATCGAAGTCTGTTTTGTAAAATCGTGGTAACGAAAGCGGAACTTCCACGCCGGCAAATTCAAGTGCTTTATAGCCCTCTGTGCTTTCACTACCCTCCGTTGTGAACAGATTGTATTCGTGATGTTGACCATCTTCATCACCAAAATAATCAAAGTACATTGCGCCATAATTTGCAATTTTTGGTGAAAACGCAGAACTCAGTGTGAACATCAACACGGAAAGCAAAGTTTCAGCACCGAGCCGTTTTGGATTGATTTCGTATGGATTTTGAAAAATCAAATCAACGCTGTAAACATCATAACGCAAGTTGCCCTCATCGTCAATAAAAGGTTCTTTGTGCCAAGGCTCATAACCCAACGCATCTGTCAATTCATCAAATTGCTCCTGCGTCAGCGCATAGCCTGGTAGATTCACTTCCGGACGCGGATATGACATATTCAGATGTGGCAGATTTTCTTTGACGATTCGTTGCGGGACACTGTTTTCACCTTCCGATTGGTCAAAAATCGCATCAAATGAAAATGGCGTTGCATGACCACTGACTGATTGAAACAACTCAGGATGTTTCATTGCCAATTTGAAAGCACCATAACCGCCCATGCTATCACCACCAATTGCGCGTTTTGTTTTGTCAATTCGATTGCCAAGTGTGAATGTAACACCATCAATTGTTAACTGAGCCACATTTTCCACATAACCCAAAACAGATTTTTCATCCGTTTCTGTTGTGCCGACGATGTAATCTTCGAATCTACCGAACACATCTTTTTCTTTGAATGTTTGTGTGAGTTGTGACCACCAGATTTCAACAGAATTAGTGTAAAAACTACCACCAAGTGCGTTGCTTCCATCTGGCATAACGATAATCATCGGCTCAATTTCGCCACGCTCGATGAGCAAATCAGCAACAGCGCCGATATTTCGCTTGGAACTCCAAGTTGTGTTATCGCCTGCAAATCCATGCAACAGATAATAAACAGGATACTTTTTGGTTCCATTCGGATCAAAATTTGGCGGTAAATAAATGGAAACATCGCGTGTTGCAGATTGTCTTTCGTAAAATTCAATCGCATCATACAATGTTTTTATATAACCGCCATCATCCAAATCTGACGTAAAAGTTACCGTGTGATAATCTCCGTGCGCAGAAACCTGATTATCTGCAAATGGATCAATCGGTTCACTGCACCAAAAAAGCAATGCAATTGCCGAGAGAATTGGAAATAATTTAATTGTATTTTTCATCTTGTTTCTCCTTAATGAGTGTAGTGAAAGCCAAATGAGATAGCATTCACAACCGTGTGATAATCTGCGCCGATATTTTCTGGCATTAACATTCCGTCCACATCTTCTGGTTCAATCATATTCCAATCAACGCGTTTATCCGCAACATAAATGTGCTCAAAAACGACTCCAGCTTCGAGTCCATCCAGATCTTTGCCGAGCAAATGCAATTTCGGAAATTTATACGAAAAACCGAACAAAAACGAATGCATCGGATTGTAGCCGGGTAGGGAAATGTGTACTGTCTCTTCTACACCTGAATTTTGATCCCACCAATAACCGCCACGAATTGCGAAGTTATTATCCAATTTTTGCTCAAATCCAGCCGCGATTTTCACTGTATTTTTCCAGTGCATCACAAGTTCAGATTCCACTTCTTTATCCACGAACAACAAATCGTCGTAATAATCGTCTTCTTCAATGCCATGCATGTGCAGAGGAATTTCATCCCAGCAGCTCCAAGTCGTAAAATCCACATCAAAAGTTGTGGTTAGTTTGGCAGTCGGCTTTAACGCAAATCCAATTCCAACATTCGTTGGTAATGGCAGTTCGGCATCCAATTCGTATTCGTTGGAATAATATTTTCCATCAAACATTTGATCGCGAATATCAGCAAGCAATGCTGATATACTGTCAATTTCGCCCATTTCATCATCGTATTCATCACCTGTCATAAAATGGCGATAGCGGTCAATATGATCTTCCATATCTTCTTTCAACTGATTGCTCTTGTAAATTGTTGTATCAATAGCAGATCGGATTCCCTCATTTTCAAAGCCAAAAATGGTGATATTTGCTTTTCCGCCGATTGATTTGAAAGGCGTGGTTGTACGTGCTGTCAAACCAATGCTGAGATAATCAGTTGGTTTAAATAGAAGCCCGAAATTTCCACCAACTGCATATCCCATTGCATGAATTCTTGCGTGTGCGGCAATCATATCATACGGTGCACCGCCTGCGATAATCGGACCGAGTGCCGTTTCCATAATCGGATTGGCGACTTGATTTAATTTGTTGAAATTCAAAATTCCAGCGACAAGCATAAATCCAGCACCAAACGAAAGTCTTGGTGAAATTTCTTTTGCAACAGTTGGTTGAAAGCAAAAAGTTTTCATATCGCTTTGGTTTTCGAATCGTGTTGGCTCTTCGTGAATAAAGTTAGTCGGTTCAGTGAAACTGATGATTTGCTCACGATATTCATCAAGCGTTTCCTCATCCGCATAATTTGTCGGGAAATCCCATGCATCCGAGCGTGTGCCGAGTCCGAATGGTGTATAAACAGCAAACCCAAAATCCAACCCGAGTTTTTCGTTGCGTGGGAATTTCTCACCATTTGCTGGTATCACGAAATTTAGCGGATACAGGTCAAATTCCTTCGTTGTCCAACCGTTCATTGTTGTTCCAGCAATTGAATTTTCACCGTTTGCTCCTTCGGCAGTGTAAGGTGTAATTTGCGCAGACATCCTGGGGACAATTGCTGATGCTTGAAAGCCAGTTTGTTTGCCGTGAATTTGTGTAAGCCCTGCAGGATTCCAATAAACTGCACTCCAGTCGTCAGCGAGTGCGCGAAATGCGCCGCCCATATTTATTGCACGATAACCAACGGCTGACAGTGCAAGTCCACTAGAAAACAATGTGGATAGCATCAATCCAGAAATTATCGTTGCAATGGTTAATTTTTTAACTATTTTCATAAGTTCTCCCCTCAAAAGATGTTTTTTGAAAACATGCAAAAAAAGAGGGAGCACAATTTGTGCTCCCTCTCAAGTGTTTCGCTCAGGCGATTATTTCAGAAGAGTCATCTTCTTTTCGGCTGTGCGACCGTCTGCTGCCAGACGATAGATGTACATTCCATTAGAAACCATGGAACCGTCATCATTTCTTCCATCCCAAGTTACAGAATATTTTCCTGCAGTTTGAGAATCGTTTACCAGAGTCCGTACAACTTGACCTTGCATATTGTAAACCATCAAGTTTACCGCACCATCTTCAGGAATCGCATAGGCGATAGAAGTGGTTGGGTTAAACGGATTCGGATAGTTTTGGTCAAGAGAGAAATCTGTGGCGATAATTGCATCCACGAGATCCATTTCTTTTCCGTCAACGTTTCCAACGATAATATCAACAAGTTCGGCATTTCCGACGCTGATAACATCATTAGTTCCAGCAGAAATCAGATTTCCATCTGCGCTGTAAACAATCACGATGTTGCCTTCGTGCGCCATCGTCATGTTTGTAGCGAGCAATGTTGGATTCACATCACCTGCGAATGTAAACTGCATTCCTGCAATATTATCAACAGATTTTGCGCTGATAACATTATTGGAATAGTTTACAACAGCTTCGTTGCTTGTGATGCTACCAAGTTTTCCACCGAGCACTTTGTTCACGATAGAAATCACGTCCAACACATCAACAGTTCCGCCGTCATTATCATCAGCCGCGAACCATTCGTCCATGGGCCATGAAAAATCAGAAGTACCCAACGCAACGTTCACGCATTGGATTACATCAAGCACATTGAAACCGCCATCAAAATTGACATCACCGTTTAAGATGTTTTTCAGACGACCCGCCGGACCATCATAGTCAATGGTTCCGACAGAGAGCGTGTAATCACGAAGCACTTGATACATTGTGTAATCGTGAAGCACGACATTCGTTGCTTCCACACCAGCAAGACCAAAGAACCATGTGATTTTCTCACCACCGGCAAGGTGATAAGTTGCATAAGGATCAATCGGTGTATAATCGTTGAAACGCACCGAAGTCATATCAACGCGTTCATATTCCGATTTTGTAACATCCATCACATATTTGAAATTATCAGAAGCGTGCAGGACGGTGTTATTCATGATTGGCAGATAACTAACTGTAAAAGCCAAACCTGTCAGCAATTGATAGCCAGCCATATCCCAAGCAGATGCTTTGAAACCGAAACCTGTTACAGCATCAAAACCATTGGAATACGCTTGAAACAAGTCTGCACCGTAGATATCGCCTTCATACAAGTCTGCACGAACTAAACCGTGTGCGATGATTGCGCAATCAGTTGGAATGCCGAGCACATTGTTTTCGTAATCATACAATGCATCTGCGATAAAATTACCCAACGCAGTGTCATATTCATTGTCTGCTTCTGGCAGTGGTAAACCAGGACCGTAGGTCATGTGATGAGTAACGTCACCGATATCCGTTGAATATACACCTTCACCGAAGAATGTTTCGACAAGACCTTTGTAATAAAGCACACTTGCTTCCACAGTTTCTTCTTTCGGATAGTTTTCCAAAGCATCTAATGTCCAAGTGTGAGAACCGTCATCTGTTTCATAAACGAGTTTTCCTGCTTTTTCGTAAGCAGTTCCCGCTTGAACGATGATTGTTCCGTTGACTGGATCTACCATTTCAACGTCAATGTGATCATGGCCGGAAACCAGAATGTCAATTCCCGGAATTGCTTGCGCAACGATTTGATCAAAATAGAAGCCGAGGTGAGAAGCCAGAATCACAACATCTGCGCCCATCGCGGCAACAGTTCCAACAGCAACACCGATATCTGTGAGTCCTTGTTGAGGACCGCAGGATGTGTAGATGTCATTGATCACAAGTCCAGGTCCGTAATATGCTTCAGGAATGCCGTCGCCTTCTAAGCAGTCGCCGGTTCCTTCGATACCATCTTCGCCCCAGTCTTGATATTCAACAGCATAATGAGCGTTGCTGAACGTGTTACCTTCGCGAGTTGTCGCACCGACAACACCGACAGTCAAACCGCCAGCTGCACCTTGTCCTTCGTACATATAATAAGGTAAAATGATTGCGTCCATGCCATCAATGTCTTGTGTAAAATCAATGTTACAAGACAATATCGGAAAACATCCACCGATTTCCTCTACAATGCCGTCATAAACACTTTTAAATGTTGACGGATACAGGTCAAATTCGTGGTTACCGATGGTCATACCATCAACGCCAATCATATTCAGTAATCCCAATTCCCACCCACCGTAAGATGCGTTGAAAAATAGATCACCAATAAAGAAATCACCAGCATGAAGTACCAGCGGATTTTCACCGTATGCTTCTGACATACCGATGTATGTCGCTAAACGCGAAACGCCACCTTTTGTTGGTGCCATGTCAGCGTCTTTTGGACCAAATCCATACAAGAATGAGTGTGTATCATTAATGTGAATAACGGTCAGCTGTTCTGCCATTACCGGTATAGTCAACATTGTTAATACCAATCCTATGGATATGGTTGATAGAACTTTCTTCATTTACTTTCCTCCTTTTGGTTGTTAAAAAAACAAAATCACGAGCCACTCACGGCTCAAAATATATTCACAAATTGTGCAAGATGTTAACAATTCCGTGATATATTACCTCCAAATGTAATCAGAAAAACTAATTGATGCAAACTTTTTTTATTAATAAAATACGGGGACACATTTCATAATTTACAAAAGAAAATAGGATTTGATTTGTTTCGGGCAGGTTTACTAAATTTCGGAGATTAGTTTTCGAGTAAATAAGGGGAGGATCGATGGCATCAACAGCAGATTTTCGGAACGGATTCGTTTTCGAGGAAAAAGGACATCTATTTAAGATTGTGGAGTTTTTACATGTGAAGCCCGGAAAAGGGCCGGCTTTCGTGCGCACAAAATTAAAAAAAGTTTTGACGGGGCAAGTTTTAGACAGGACATTTCGCTCAGGTGAAAAGGTGAACGAAGTCAGGCTTGTTGCGAAAAAGATGCAATATCTGTATCAAGCAGGAGATGAGTTCTATTTCATGGACAACGAAACATTTGAACAAATTGCATTGGAGCAGAGTTTGATTGCGGAAGTGATTAAATATGTTAAAGAAAACGATGTGGTGAAAGTAATTTTTCGTGATGAAAATCCGATTGATGTCGAAATTCCCGCGCATGCTACATTGAAAGTTGTGGAAACAGACCCGGGAGTAAAAGGCGATACGGCAACTGGCGGAACGAAGCCAGCCAAACTGGAAACGGGCATTATGGTAAATGTGCCGCTTTTCGTCAAATTGGGTGAAAAAGTGCGAATCGATACGCGCACAGGCGAATATTTAGATAGAGCAAGGGAATAGGAGAGTTTTATGAAATTGCATGAAATTGAACGCCTTCTTGAATTGATGGAAAATTCAGAAGTCAGCGAAATAGAAATCAAATCGTTTTTTTCGAGTATTCGGTTGTCAAAAAATTCTGGTTGCAATTGTTGCACAGAGCCGATGGAAACGCAGGCTGTTCAACCTGTGCCAATGGCAGTAACAACCCAAACGGCTGAGCCAGTTGCAGAGCCGGC
>JADHUZ010000006.1 GCA_016784265.1 Fidelibacterota bacterium | reverse complement strand
AGCGTGAGATTTGAGTTCGTCAGCAAAGGTGGCTACGCAAAGATTATCGGAACGGAGATTGTCGGAACTGCTCGGCATCCGGATTCAGCGTATGTTGAAAAAAGAATTCCGTTTCGGAACATTTTACGCATCGAAATCAAAGAAGGCGAGGGGCAACTGCCCATCGTGTTCGGCATGGGGAGCGGTGTCGGCGGCACTGTGCTTTCCCAAGAGAACGCGCGGGAGAATATCGTTACATTTTTCGTCAAAACACGGAAAGTTTTGAAAGATTCGATGCCGTGGATGCGAGAAGGATTTACGAAATTTTGGGATTGGATTACGAAAGACCTTCCGTTTTAGTGGGATTGGATCGAATTTTGAGAAAATCAGGGCTGTCATTGTACTTCGTTTTGGTGGCGAAGGAGCAATCTTTTGCTTTTTGGTGTTGGCAACGGGATTGTTGTTTATCCTTTCTACGGTGGCAGTCCGATTTTCATCGCAATTTGGGAAAAACGGAAAGATAGATTTTCTAATTTCATTGTCTTTACAATTTAATGTATTTTACAGACCACGAATAAGGAACAAACCATGACAATTAACAAAGGTGACGAGTTAAAATTAAAAATTAAATCTCTGGCATTCGGCGGTAGTGGCATCGCACGCCACGACCGCGCTGTGATTTTCGTCCCGGATGCGATTCCGGGGCAAACTGTTCTCGTTCATATCATAAAAAAACGTTCGAATTTCCTCGAAGCACGCGTGTCTAAGGTCCTGGAAAAAGCGCCAGATGAAATTCCACCCACTTGTAAGCATTTCGCTGATTGTGGTGGCTGTAAGTTTCAGAATGTACCATACGAAAAACAGCTCGAATATAAACGCGAACACGTTGTAGCGCATATCCAGCGCATCGGGGGTTTCAAGAATTTGGAGGTTCCGGCAACTCTCGGCGCAGATCCGAATTACCGCTATCGCAATAAGATGGAATTCACCTTTGCTAACTCTCGCTGGCACTGCGCAGAAAACGATCCCGGCACGCCGGATGATTTTGCCTTCGGTCTGCACGCTCCCGGACGCTATGATAAAGTTCTTGACCTTGAGCATTGTCATCTACTCTCGGAAATAGGCAACGATATATTCCAAACGGTCAAGCAATTTGCCCTCGAATCCAAACTTAAATTATACGATTTGCGTGAGCACGAGGGTTTTTTGCGATATTTGGTTATCCGCGAGGGAGCCAATACAGGTGAAATCATGGTAAACGTCGTAACAAATTACGATGATCCGAAAAAACTCCTGCCATTGAGCAAGATTTTCAAAGAAAAATTTCCGCAAATCGCTTCATTTTTGAATGGTGTTCAAGGCGGCAAGGGAAATGTGGCTTATACCGATGATATCAATCTCATTGATGGAAACGAAACCATCCACGAAAAAATTAATGATTTGACTTTCGATATCTCTGCCTACTCATTCTTCCAAACAAACACACATCAGGCGAAAGTTTTGTATGATATCGCCCGTGATTTTGCCGATTTGCAGACAGAGGATGTCGTGTATGATCTGTTTTGCGGCACAGGCACTATCGGATTATTCCTTGCCCGAGATTGCAAAGAAATAATCGGCATGGAAGTCGTGCCTTCCGCTGTTGAAGATGCCAAACGAAATGCGATGAACAACGAAATTTACAACGCACGATTTGTCTTGGGCGATGTGAACAAGCTCTTCCGCAATCTACCGGACGAAAAGCAGAACCTTCCTTCACCGGATGTTGTGATTTTGGATCCGCCACGAGCAGGGATTACAGAAAAGACCGCACGAAGAATCGCCGAGCAAAAGCCGCGCACGATTGTGTACATTTCCTGCAATCCTGCAACCCAGGCGCGGGATTTGAAATGGCTCTGCGCCGAAACAAACTATGATATCGAAAAAACTCAACCTGTGGATATGTTCCCACACACGCCACACATCGAAACTGTCGTAAAACTCACCAAAAAACAAGGCAAACAATGACTGGAAAATTTGGGCAGAAACAGTAAAATCGGCAATGGCTACGTTCAATAAAATAACGCGAAATCTCACATATTTGACACGATTCGTTACATCGCCAATAGTTGCGATTGTCCTCATAATCGGATTGATTCAAATCATTGGTGGATATTTAGCGTGGCATTTTGAGCATTTAGAGAATCCCGTCGAATTCGATTCTTTAATCAATAGCATCTGGTGGGCAATCGTTACGATGACAACTGTCGGCTATGGTAGCCAAGAACCAATAACGCTGGGCGGAAGATTTGTCGGCGGATTTGTTATTTTTTCAGGCATTATCATGGTGGCTATTTTAACGGGTCTCGTCTCGTCCCTGTATGTTACTCGAAAACTCAGAGAAGGAAAAGGATTGGAGAAACAGAATATGGAAAATCATATCATTTTATGCGGATGGAATAGCAATGCTGAATCCGTCCTGAATTCCATTTTAGAATTATCGCAAGAACCGCTCGGTGTCATTTTGGTCAACGAATTATCGCAGGATCAAATCGAAACGATTTTGCCCAAATATGAAGAGCATAATGTGCGATTCGTTCGCGGTGATTTCACAAGAGAATCCGTATTGAATCGGGCTTCTGTAGAAAATGCTCGTGCCGTTATTTTGATCCCAAATTTTGATCTTGTAACGGCAACAAGATCCCAGAGTGAAACCGATGAAAAAACGATTCTCGCGACGCTGACAATTAAAGGGATTGATTCCTCAATTAAAGTCGTCGCGATGTTGCTGGATCGGAATAATCGCCTGCATTTGAAAAGAGCGAAAGCAGATGAAATCATCATCAGCGATGAGTTTAGCGGATTTATGCTGGCATCTCATGTGCTTGAAACAGGCGTTTCGCAGGCTGTGAAGGATTTGCTTGATGTTCAGACGAAAAACAGAATCAGACAGGTCGCTATCCCGAATCAATATCTGGGCAAGCCATACAGGCAGTTATTTGATTATTTCAAGGGTGCGGGTAAAGTTTTAATCGGTGTCTTTTCAAAAGATATTCATGGCAACGCTCTAAAACTCTCTGATTTTTTATCTTCTGATACGAGTCAGATAGATCATTTTATCGCTCGAAAATTGGAGGCTACCGGGCACAGTTTAATTGACGATAACCGAATTTATTTGAATATCAATCCAGCGTCTGATTACGAAATACAAAAAGGCGAAGTCGCAATTGTAATTGAATAGGAAAAAGTGATGAATATAAAACTATTGAGAAATTTTAGCATTTTTGAAAATATGAACGATGAGCAAATCGCATTATTCGCCGATAAAATGCAGTTGCAAGAATTAGAAAATGGCATGGAAATATTTCATGAAGGTGAACTTGGCAAATCAATTGTTTTGCTCTTGAATGGCGAAGTCATCATTTCGCAATCACTAACTTTAAAAATCACCAAAGGCCAAATTGAGAAAAAAGACAAATCAATCACTCGGCTAAATAGTGATGATTTTCCCATTTTTGGCGAAATGACCGTGCTGGGCGGATTCGATCAACGCAGCGCAACAGTAACAAGCAAAACCGCGTGCACATTGGGAATTTTGGGAAATGAGATGGTTTTGCGAATCTGCGAAAAACACTCGGGAGTAGGATATTTGCTAATGAGAAATATCGGAAAAATCCTTTCTCTGCGATTGCGGCAAGCAAATTTAGATGTGAAAAAGCTCACCACGGCGTTCAGCCTGATTTTGGAGGATTAATTGACCACAGAACTTGAGAAGCGATACAATCCGCAAATTGCGGAAAGAAAATGGTATGAACATTGGAATGAAATGGGGCATTTTCGTGCAGACGAAAACTCCGACAAACCGAAATACTGCATCACGATTCCTCCTCCAAATGTAACAGGAATGCTCACGATGGGACACGTTTTGAACAACACGATGCAAGACATTCTCATCCGTCGCGCTCGCCAAAAAGGAATGGAAACTTTGTGGCTTCCCGGCACTGATCATGCCTCGATTGCGACAGAAGCAAAAGTTACCAAAATGTTGAAAGAAAAAGGCATCAACAAACGCAAAATCGGGCGCGAGAAATTCCTCGAACATGCGTGGGAATGGAAAGAAAAATTTGGCGGAATAATTATCGAACAACTCAAGCGGCTCGGTGCATCTTGCGATTGGGAGCGGGAAGTCTTCACGATGGACGAAAATTATTCACGTGCTGTTTTGGAAGCATTTGTGCGACTTTACAACGATGGTTTGATTTATCGCGGAGAGCGTATTATCAATTGGGATCCTGTCGGGCAAACCGCACTTTCCGATGAAGAAGTGATTTATCGTGAGCATCAGAGCAAGTTGTGGTATTTCAAATATCCATACAAAGACGGCTCAGGACACGTCATCGTCGCAACGACGAGACCGGAAACGATGCTCGGCGATACTGGAATCGCTGTGAATCCCAACGATAAGCGATACAAATCCAAAATCGGTAAATCTGTCATTTTGCCAATTCAGAATCGAGAAATTCCGATTTTTGCGGATTCCTACGTGGATTTGGAATTTGGAACTGGTGCGGTCAAAGTTACACCGGCGCACGATCCGAACGATTTTGAAATGGGACAGCGGCACAATTTGGATATCATCAATGTGATGAATCCCGATGCAACGATGAACGCAAAAGCCGGAAAAGATTTTATCGGACTAACTCGTGAGGAAGCCCGAGAACTTGTTTTAGAAAAATTGGAATCGCTGAATTTAATCGAAAAAATCGAGGATTACACGCACAGCGTCGGCCATTCTGAGCGCACTGATGCCGTTGTCGAACCGTATCTTTCGAAGCAATGGTTTATTTCGATGGAAAAAATGGCAAAAGATGCGAAACAGGTTGTGAAAGACGGTACTATCAAATTTCATCCGAAACATTGGGAAAAAACTTATTTTCACTGGCTTGATAATATTCGGGATTGGTGCATTTCTCGGCAACTTTGGTGGGGACATCGCATTCCAATTTGGTATTGCGAAACTTGTGAAAAAACGGAAATTTGCGCAATCGAAAAACCGCAAAAATGTCCAAATTGTGGAAAAAATGAAAACCTCCGGCAAGATTCCGATGTGCTGGACACATGGTCTTCATCGTGGCTTTGGCCCTTTGCGACAATGGGCTGGCCACAAAAAACGCAAACTCAGAAAAAATTCTATCCCACAGATTTAATCATCACGGGACCGGATATCATATTTTTCTGGATTGCCAGAATGATTATGGCTGGCTTGCAATTCAAAAACGAAATTCCGTTTACGGATGTTTATTTTACAGGAATTATCCGCGATGGGCAGGGACGAAAAATGAGCAAATCGCTCGGAAATTCGCCAGATCCGATTGACCTTTTTGAAAAATACGGCGCCGATGCAATTCGGTTTGGCTTGATGCGACTCGCACCGCAAGGATTGGATATTTTGTTCAGTGAAGAAAAGATGGAAGAAGGTAGGAATTTCATGAACAAATTGTGGAATGCGTCACGATTTGTGCTAATGAATGCCGAAAAAACAGAAGTGAAATCTCTGGATAAAATCGAAAATCTCGAAATAGCCGACCGCTGGATTTTATCACGACTGAATCACGTCATCGTCAGAACTGACAAACTCATGGATGATTTCAAATTTGATCATACGGCGAAGGCGCTGTATGAATTTATTTGGGCTGAATTTTGCGATTGGTACATCGAAATGATTAAGGAACGCTTTTTCGGCGATGATGCGAAACGAAAAGAAGTCGCCATTTCCGTGGCGATGCACGTTTTGAAAAATATTCTAAAATTGATGCACGCCTACACGCCGTTTGCGACGGAAGAGATTTGGCAAAAAATAAAATCGGAAAATGAGCCTGATTTAATCATCGCAGAATTCCCCGAAGTTGACGAGAAATGGTTCGATGATTCTGTGGAAAAAGAGATGAAATTGATAGTCGAAGTTGCGACGGCTTTGCGAAATTTGCGTGGCGAAATGAATGTGCCGCCGGGGAAGAAAATTGATGCCCTTTTTCGAGGAGATGTTTCCGAACTTGCTATCATCAAATCCGATATGGCTGTTTTGAAATTACTTGCAAAAGTGGAAAATTTGGAAATCAGCGAAAATGGCGAAGCACCCGAAAATTGCGCAAAAACCGTTGCTGGAAAATTGGAGATTTTCATTCCGATGGCTGGACTTGTTGATTTGGAAGCGGAACGATCGCGACTTTCCAAAGAAATTGAAAAAACCAAAAAACTGATCCAAAACACGCAAGGAAAACTCTCAAACGAGAATTTCATCTCACGTGCGCCAGAAGAAGTCGTCAATTCAGAACGCGAAAAAATAGAGAAATACCGCGAAAAACTGGCAAAACTGGAAGAACACTTGAGGGAATTGGGAATTAGGAATGAACAATAAAATCATAAATCATCTGTGAAATCCGTGTAATCTGTGGCTAATAAGGAAAATCTATGAAAATTAAAAGCAAACTTGCCGCAATTATGTTTGCTGATATTGTTGTTTTTCAGAAGCCCCTTTTAGAAAATGTTGCGTGAGTGGCATCAAACATCAAACATCCAGTAGAAAAATTATTTCACCAGTTTGTAGCGCCCATTTTCCCAATTTTTCAGATCGGATTTATACCATTTTGAAAACCGTTTTCCAGAAGGTCCACCGGGGAGATTTGTTAGAATTTCATCTTTTTGCATCTCAGCAATCATCCGAAACGACGGCGAAAATGTAGAAATTCTCCCGCCGAACCTGCAAATTTGTCCCTGCGGAATTGTCGCGCGGGAGCCGGGAAGCGTTTTGTTTTTCAGATCAAAACCGAAAAATCCGGGAAATTTTCCGCCCAAAAAGATATTATTCATATCATATTTTCTGGTTTCTCCGTATGGCAAAATTGAGACATCCAAGCCTTTTTCAATTGCTTTTTTCAGCATTTCCAAGCGGCTTGTTTCTGCAAACCACGGCGAATTTTCATCCATAATCACATCATCAAAATTGCCAAAATATATCGAAAAAAGAATAGTTTCATCCAAAAGATGCACCATTGCCTCCTCGCCGATGCCATTTTTCCCAAACACAATTTCAATCAAATTGCGATAAACCGACTCAAACAGCATCGCGCCTTTGGAATTTTCATCATACACAAAATCCCATTCTTTCAAAATTTTTCCATTTTCCGTATCTGGCAACAAATGAAAAAACAACGGCATCAATCGCTCCGCCTGCTTGGAATACAAATCATAATGCATCGCCTGAAAAGTTTCCGCATCCACAGGCTGATTTTCCGCTAAAATTTCCATAATTCGTTGAACGCGATACGGTGCCATGCAGATGTTGATCGGTGAATTTTCACCAAATTTATTCAAATCATTGTTCGCAGTTGCAAAAAATCCCGATTCCGGATTCAAACAACTCGGGTGCTGTTCCGAATTTTCAAATCCTTGCCAATCATTTGCAGAATCCCAACCGGGAATGGGCAATAATCCGCTGAATCCATCCGCTCGTTTCGGCATTTTTCCGCTCATCTGGAAACCGATATTCCCTTCTCTGTCCGCAAGTGCCCAGTTGAATGTCGGCGCCGCAAGTCCGCGCAATAACTGTTGCGCTTCTTTCACAGTGCGAATGGTGTGAATTCTCATCGTCGTGTTGAATACATCTGCGCCAGCACCAGAACGCCCTGTGTATGCCATAGCGAGATATTTTCCCGATTGCGCAGGATTCCCCTCTAAAACTCCGTGATGATTTTCATAAAATGTCAAATGGATTGGATCTTTCTTTTTGGGCTTGATAATTTCTTCACGTTTTTCAAATGATTTCCATTCTTCGTCATAAAGAAATTTTTCATCTTCGCAATCCTCAATAAAATAATCAATCATGTCCATGAATCCATACGTTCCGCCCCAAGCAAGATTCTTCGTCCTGCCCATAATCGTCATCGGTAAACCCGGCATCGTGATGCCCATGATTTTTTCGCCGTTCACATTTCCAACCATCTCATACCAAACTGCCGGCAGACGATTTACTTCCAAATGCGGATCCGTCGCCAACATTGGATGACCGGATTTCGTTTTTTCCCCGCTGACAGCCCAATTATTGCTCGCTTTGAAATTCGGCAGAACGCCATTCCAAATCTGATCCGGGATAATTTTCATATCCAACTGAATTGATTTGATTAAATCGGAATCAATTTTTTCTGTCAAATATGGAAATAGTGCTTTGATTTTTTCTTCGCTTGCGCCCTGCTGAATCATCTGAATTAAGAATTTTTGCATATCAACTTGCGTTTGCGCCAATCCGACAAAACCCATCACTTTCGCGGTTGCTATCGAATCTTTAATTCCCCACGGTTCTGGTTTGTATCCAGTTAAAAGAAACTCAAACGAGCGTTTTTTCTCCGCGATAACGGAATTGATTCCTGCGCAGTATGCATCGAGTTCTTGTTTTATTTCGGGTTCTAATTTGTCAATCTCTTGCTCAATATCTTTTTCTAAAAAAATCCATCGCATGAATTTGTCAATTTCGATAAGTTCGTCATCTCCTGCAAATTTTTCCGAGCTTCTCCCCTGCACGATTGCACGGACAAGCATCATCTGCACCAGTCGATCAGTCGCATGCGCATAACCGATTCCATAACATAAATCTCGCTGGTTTTTTGCGGTAATTGTCGGCACACCATCGTTGTTTCGCTGAATTGTGATAGAATCAAAAATTGCAGTAATTTCAAAAGGTTTTGTTGAATTTTTCATTTTTCCCTTATCTCCGATTTATTGATGAAATCCCCTTGAATAAATTATGACTTTATGATATAGTTTGCAACGTAAACTGTTTTGTAAAAAAAGGAATAATCACCAACGACTTTGCGTGAGAAATTTACCGCATTTTTCCGTAATTTTCGGCTGTGGAAAAAGAATTGAAAAAAAGACTTACCCAATTTTCGCACGGCTCTGGCTGAGCATGCAAATTGGGTCCGGGCGACCTTGAGATTGTTTTGCAGTATCTGAATCCACTGTCCGATCCGAACGTGGTTGTCGGTTTTGAGCAGGCAGACGATGCCGCAGTTTATCGCATACAAGATGGAAATGTCATTGTTCAGTCGGTTGATTTTTTTACGCCGATCGTTGATGATCCATATCATTTTGGACAGATTGCGGCGGCAAATGCGCTTTCGGATATTTATGCGATGGGTGCAAAACCGCTATTTGCACTGAATATCGTCGGCTTTCCAAAAGATGAATTGCCGCTGGAAATGCTCGGAAAAATTCTTCAGGGCGGCGAAGATAAAGCCAAAGAAGCCGGCATTGCGATTATCGGAGGACACAGCATTGACGACAAAGAACCAAAATACGGCATGGTTGTAACGGGAATCGCTAAAAACATCATCAAAAATTCCGGCGCAAAGCCGAATGATGCAATCATTTTGACAAAACCGCTGGGCACAGGAATCATAGCAACTGCGATTAAAAAAGGCGTTGCCGAACTAAAAACGATCCAAAATGCCGTCAACACGATGACAATGTTGAATAAAACCGCGGCTGAAATTATGCGAGATTTTGAAGTCCACGCATGCAGCGATGTAACAGGATTTGGGCTTTTGGGGCATTTGAAAGAGATGCTCGAAGCAAGCAATGTTTCTGCGGAATTGGTTTTTCAAAAAATTACGTTTTTGCCCGATGTTCGCAAGTTGGCAGAAAAAGGTATTATGCCGGGCGGGAGTCGGAGGAATCTATCACATGTCGCACCAATCACACATTTTTCAGAAAAATTGAGCGAGTTGGATTGCTTGATGATCGCCGATGCGCAAACTTCCGGCGGATTGTTGATTTGTGTGCCAGCAGAACAATCAGCCAGATTAGTAGCAAAATTACAACAAGCAAGCGTGCCGGCGCAAGAAATCGGACGCATCGCGAAAGAACGAGAAAAACGGATTTTCATACAGTGAATTTTAGGAAACATTGGCTGATTTGGATTTTAATTCTTTGCGTTTCTTTTTCGCAAAAAGCGCCGAAAAAAAATAGATTTTCGTGGCTTTTCAATCGCTGGGAATATCGCACACCAATTAAATGCACACTATTGGAATTTCGAGTTGGCGGTTCTATGTTTGGTCTTGGCGAGCATTTGGATTTGGATTCAACCGAAGCAAATTTGGCATTTTTGCAAGAACCTCACGCCAAAGTTCTCCTCAACGGCACGCTGGACATTTTGAAATTCAATCTGACTTATCCCGTCGTCAAACAAACGATGATTGATTTTCAAACCGGTTTTGGAATCAATGTGAGCGTAGCACCAATTGGTTTGGATTTGCCAGACGACTGGATTTCGCCGGCTGAAATGACCGTTAGACCGGAAATCAAACCGAGTTATGCGGATGTTCACATTTCAGAAACGGCGATGTTTCAGTGGAAAAACAATTCCTATTTTTTTGGGGAAATTGGATATGGGCGCGGATGGATCTATATTTACGAAAATCCGCCAAAGGAGCGAGATATCACATCGGAAGCGCCGATTTGGTTTTTCCGAACCGGAATGATGTTTTATAAATCTCTCGGAGGAAATCGGTTTCGCAGAGGATTCGGAATTGAATATCGCTATCATCTCGCCAATTTTCCAGATTTAGAAGATCCGGAAAAAATCGTGCCGATTAATGGATTTAATCTCACGAATCACGGATTATTTCTCACGCTGAATTTGGCTTTGGGCGGAGAAAAAACAATTGGAGATTTCGCAAACGAATCTTACCTAAAAGGCGATTATATCAAAGCGGAAAAGCAGTTTCACGAGTTTACAAAAAGTTATCCGAAACACAATAAAATTCATCGAGCAACCGAGATGGAAAAAGCAGCGCAAAAAATGATTCCACATCAATACATGGCGCGAGCAGAAAATGCTTTTCATGACAAGGATTTGGAGATTGCGTTGAATAATTACAATCTTGCTCGCGAGAGAACTAATGATTTGCAACTTATCAAAAAAATTGATGCCCGAAGACAGCAGATGGGACTCGCTTTTTACGAAATCGGAATGAGTGCGCTTGGGCAAAATCAAATCAAAAAAAGCGAACACAATTTAAACATAGCCATAAAATCAGGCGGAAAAATTGCAAAACGGTCTCGTTTGGGATTGGCGGAAGTCTATTTCATTCGCGGAGAGCGTGAATTTCGGATAGAGAATGTAAATCGTGCTTTTGAGTGGTTTGAGCAAGCAATTCAATTTAATCCAAAAATTGATGAAAGAGTGCAAGAATATCGTGACCAAGTTGCAGTGGAATTTCTGAAAGATGCCTATCGCGCCGTTCAATTAGATGAATATGCTTTCGCTCGACAGTCTCTGTTAGATGTTACAGAAACAAAATCCAGCGCAAGTGATTTGGCGGAAAAAGGCGCAAACATCTTGGAGGGCGTGATTCAAGACAAAAGGCAAGAACGCATCGTTGGAAACAAATATTACACGAGACACAAAAAAGAAGAAAATAGTGCCCAACTTGGCATGTCAATGCAGGATGTGCTCAGGATTATGGGCAAACCGCACACAAAATATTCCAGCAAAGCATCCGGCGAGGAAACATTTTTATGGCTTTATCCTGATCCATTTAGCGTTTCGAAATCAATTTATGTCTATATTCAATCGGGCAAAGTCGTTAAAATCGAAAGCGGTTTGTGATAAAAAATATCTGCGTTCTTTTCATAGGTTTTTTTATCGTTTTTGCTCAATCGCCATCTACGAAAGATATTGAACAGAAATCCACGCAACTGGAAAAAATCAGGCGAGAAATTGAAAACTTCAAATTGTCCATTTCAACCAAATCATCCGAAGAAACAAAAATCACAAAAACAATCCACGATGTAGAAAAAAATATCTCACTTACATCCAAACTTGTGCGCGCGTTGAGCAAAGAAAACAACTCGCGGCAACACGAAATAACTCAAACAGAAAACTCCATTTCTGCGCTGGCAGAACAAATTGGATCCTTGCAATCGCGCCTAAAAAAACGGATTCGCAGAATGTACATCACTGGAAAAATGAACACTTTGGAACTCTTTTTGAACAGAGAAACTTCCGCTTCCACTCCGGCAAAAATGAAATATCTAAAAGCCTTGGCGCTATATGACGCGCGACTGCAAACGGAGGTTAAATCCAATATGGACGAATTTTCGCGAAAAAAAGAAAATCTCCAAAAATTGCAGACAAGAAAACAAGCACTGCTGAAAGAAAAAGAGAGCAACAAAAAATCTTTGCAAAATCAGCGAAAAGAGAAAAATAATCTGCTCGCAAAAATCAAAAATGATAAAATCGCATTACAAAAAAGGCTGAAAGAAAAAGAAGAATCTGCCGCACAACTTGCAACAATGATTCGCGAATTGGAACGGCAGAAACGGGAAGCAGAATTGGCTGGCAAATCTGGAAAAGTTAGTTTTGTTTCCAGCGTGCCGTTCAATTCTATGCTCGGAAAATTGCCGTGGCCAGCCATTGGACGAATCATCGCTAAATTCGGAACGCAGAAACACCCGAAACACAAAACAATTACAGAAAATACAGGCATTGATATCGGCGCAAAATTGGGAACTCCAGTGAAATCTGTCATGGATGGAAAAGTGGCAACAATCACATTCATGCGCAGTTTTGGCAATGTGATATTGGTCGATCATGGCGGCGGATTTTACACGGTTTATGCACACGTGGACGACATCAACGTGGATGTTGATACCATTGTTCAGGCGGGCGATGTGATTGCAACGGTCGGCGATAGCGGCTCGATTGAAGGAGCAAAATTGCATTTTGCCATTTGGAATAGCGATCAATGTATGGATCCGATGTTATGGCTGACAAAATAAATCACCTGTTCCCATTAATCGGACAGGAAATGGTTTGGGAGCGTCTTGTCTGCTATTTTCAAAAGAAGCGCATCGCAAATGCGTATCTTTTTAACGATTCGTGGAATTCCGGCGGCGATTCTCTGGCGATGAATTTTGCAAGTTTGGTAAATTGTGAAAATGGAAATAATTGTGGCTCTTGTCGCAGTTGCGCAAAAATGAAAAAACTGCAACATCCGAATGTCCAGTTAATCTTCGCCCTGCCCAACAAAGGGAAATCCGATAATCCGCTCAAAGGATTCACAGAACCTGATTTGAAAACATTTCACGAACTCATTCAAAATAAATCCGAAGATCCGTATGTCCCGATGCACTATCCCGGCGGAAATAACATCCGAATCAGTAGCATTCGCGCTGTTAAACGCTCTTTTGTTTTGGAATCCGCAGAATTCGGATGGCGGTTTGTCATCATTTTCGATGCTGGAAAATTATCCATCGAGGCGGCAAATTCACTCTTGAAAATACTGGAAGAACCGCCCAAAGACACCACATTTTTGCTGATTTCATCGTCTAACACTTTGTTGCCAACCATTCAATCGCGCTGTCAGGAAATCACAATTCCGCCCATTTCGGGAGAAAACATTTTGGAATATTTGCAGAATAAATTCCCAAAAAAATCCGGATTGAAAAGCATCGCAAAATTAGTTCACGGAGACATTTTGTGGGCGAATCAATTGGCGGAATCGCAAGAAGATGAAATCGCCAAAGTTGGAGAAAAATATCTCCGTCTGCTCAAAAAATTTTCCACAGAAGAAATCGTCGAAACTGCGCGAAATTGGAATAAAATCTTTGCGGACAATCCTTCTCTGTTCACAAAAGAAATGAAAATTCTGCAAACCATTTTCAAGGATTCGTGGGCAATTGCATCGAATTTTGCGGAAATTCAACTTGTGGATCATTCGGAAATAATACAAAATTGCGCACAAGAATTCGGAGAATTTGATTTTGAGAGAATAGCAAAAACAATCGAAAACTGCGTGGATTTATCTGGAAAAAATCTGTATTTTACGCCATTATTTATTCATCTGATTTTGACGATGAAACGAAACTTGGAATATCGAAACTGAATATCGAAAAACAAATCTGTGTAATCTGTGGCGAAAATATTGGTAGGGGCACGGCGCGGCGCGCCAATATGGTGAATGCGAAAAATATTTGTAGGGGCGACACGCGT
>JADHUZ010000005.1 GCA_016784265.1 Fidelibacterota bacterium | reverse complement strand
AAGGTCGTTATGCTTGAATTTGAAAGGCAAACGGCAAACGATTCATTGGAGTATTTCTGACCCTTTCATGGGTTACCCACGCACCAAAGAGAAACGATTTGCGGCGATGCGAGATGATTTAAGCAAGCGATTGGATAATTTTGTAAAAACCTATCTTTTGGAGGAAAAATGACAACCAAAAACCAACGAAAATTAACAGGAAAAGAGATTTTTCGGGAATGCGATACTAGTATTTTTGAGTTTGAAACGACAGAAGAAATTCAGCCGTCGTTTGGGGTTATGGGGCAGGAACGCGCACTCAGAGCGTTGGAATTTGGGCTGAGCATTACTGGACGTGGATATAATATTTTTGTCAGTGGGCAGAAGGACTGCGGCAAAACGACCATTTCCAAAATATATGCGAATAAATTTGCGAGATTGATGAAAGTCCCTGATGATTGGATTGTTGTTTATAATTTTGTGGAACCCAATAATCCGAAAATGTTACGCATGGCATCGGGCGAGGCGAGAGGTTTTGCAATTGAATATCAGAAAATCATCATCAGACTGTTTGATGATATTCCCGCATTTTTTGAAGGGGATGAATATCAAACTGAACGAAAAAAGATTATGAACAAACTATCTGCGCAAGAGGATCAAAAAATCAACAAATTGGAAGAATTGGCTAGCGAACACAATATTATAATTCATAAATCGAAATCAGGATTTAATACGGTTCCAATTCTCGATGGCAAAGAGATTTCGCCGGAGCAATTTGACACGCTGGAAAAACCGCTAAAATCTCAGTTGCAAAATAGCATGAAAGTCGTGCAAAATGAAATACTCAATTCGCTAAAAGATATTCATAAAATGGAACGAGAATCTGAAATTGAATTGGAAAAAATCACCACAAAACTTTTGAAGAAACATGTGTCAATACGATTTTCTCATATCGAAGAAAAATATGCTGATTACGAGGAAATCCTGCAATTTTTGACTGATATTATTGATGAAATTTGTTTTTCTCCCGACGATTTTATTTCAGATTCGAGTCAGGAAGGCGATTCTGCAGAATCCTCCGGAGAGGACAGATCTCTCATGAAATACACGATCAAAATTTTGGTTGATCATTTGAGCACAGAGCACGCGCCGGTGATTCACGAAATAAACCCAACGTATAAAAATCTTTTTGGATACATTGAGAAGGAATCCGCGATGGGCATGATTACGACGGATTTCACGAAGATTCATGCCGGTGCTTTGATGCGTGCCAATGGTGGAATTCTTTTGTTGGATGCTGAATCGCTTTTGAGCAATCCGCTTGCATGGATTGCATTAAAACGGGCGTTGCGGTCGAAAAAAATCATTCTTGAAGATTCACCGGAAATGACCGGCGCTCCAGATCTTGCTTCGATTAAACCACAGCCAATTCCGCTGGATATTAAAGTCATTCTAATCGGCCATCCAACGACTTTTCAACTGCTGAATTCTTATGATAACGAGTTTAACGTTCTGTTCAAAGTCCGTTCGGATTTCGACAATGAAATGGATTATTCAGAAATCGCAGCGAGAGGCTACGGAGAATTTATTGCCAGAATTTGCAATGAAGGGAATCGGCTACATTTTTCAAAAGGAGCAGTTGCGCATGTTGTCGAATGTGGTGTGCGGCTGACGGAAGATCAAACCAAACTATCACTTAGATTAGGTCCTATAAAAGCAATTGTTGATGAATCCAGTTTTTGGGCGCGGCAGAACAATCATTCGACAGTGATGCGAGAAGATGTAAAAAAAGCGCTCTCAGAAAAAAAATATCGCGCCAGTTTAGTTGAAGAAAAAATGGCAAAGTCAATATCAGATGGCACAACAAAAATTGACTTGGCAGGAAAATCAATTGGACAAATTAACGGTTTGGTTGTGTATCAAGTGGATGAGCACGATTTTGGTAAGCCGGCGAGAATTACCGCGCGAACCTATCAAGGGAAAGATGGGATTATCAACATTGAGCGAGAGGTGGAACTTAGCGGAAAAATTCACGATAAAGGCGTGCTGATTCTGACAGGATTTTTAGGGAGTTGCTTCGCGCAAAAGCATCCGCTTTCGATGAATGCGACGATCACATTTGAGCAATCTTATGGCGGTATTGACGGCGATAGCGCATCATCAACGGAATTGTATGCGCTACTGTCGAGTCTTGCCGAAGTGCCAATTTCGCAGGGGATTGCCGTAACAGGTTCAATTGACCAAAACGGGGAAATCCAGGCAATTGGCGGTGTAAATGAAAAGATTGAAGGTTTTTTCGAGTGCTGTTATTCTCAAGGATTGACCGGTTCGCAGGGTGTGATTATTCCATCGGCGAATGTGAAAAATCTGATGCTGTCCGAAAATGTGAGAAAATCGATTGAACAAGGGGAATTTCATGTTTGGGCAGTTGACACGGTCGAGGAAGGCATTGAACTTTTGACTGGCGTTCCATCCGGGATTCCAAACAAATCCGGAAATTATCCGGTTTCATCAGTTTTTGGAAAAGTCCAGCGAAAATTGAAGAAATTTTCACAAATGTTATCATCTGACAATTAGCAAAAAAGTTTTTTATTTTTCTTAATTTAATGCTTTGCGAACCGAGAAAATCGGCTCTAAATTTTGCGTGTTGCAGATTGCTTTAATCTGTGTTTTTTATACGAAAATAGAAAGTATTGGAATCCACAATGGATACGACAAAACAAATTCGCGATATGGATGATGTAGTTGTTAGGTTTGCCGGTGATTCTGGTGATGGGATGCAGCTTATCGGAGATCGATTTTCGAGCAGCTCTGCGCATAGTGGTCACGATATCGCTACGCTACCGGATTATCCATCCGAAATTCGCGCACCAGCCGGGACACTTGCCGGCGTGAGTGCTTTCCAAGTTAATTTTTCCAGTCGCGATATTTACACGCCTGGCGATGCTCCGGATGTGCTTGTTGCGATGAATCCAGCCGCTCTGAAAGTCCATCTCAATGATCTTGTTCGCGGCGGAGTTATTGTTGCCAACACAGCGGCATTTACTGGAAAAAATTTGAAATTAGCAAAATACGATTCCAATCCATTAGAAGACGGATCGCTATCTGGCTATCACATCTATGCTGTGAATATGGTTGAAATGGTTGCCAACGCTACTCACAATCTTAATCTGAAACCAAAAGCGATCGAACGATGCAAGAATTTTTTCGCGCTTGGATTGCTGTTTTGGATGTATAGCCATTCCAAAGCGGATACGCTCAAATGGCTGAAAAAGAAATTTGCGACAAAACCAGAACTTATTGAAGCGAACATTCGTGCGGTCAATGCTGGTTATAATTATGGTAGCACAATGCGAATTTTTACGACATCTTACCGTGTGGCATCCGCAAAATTGCGGCAGGGGAAATATCGTCAAGTGAATGGGAATCTTGCTACTGTTTTAGGAATTGTGGCAGCTGGTTTACGGATGGGCAGAGAAATATTTTATGGTGGATATCCAATTACACCTGCGAGCGAGATTATGCATGAATTTGCGGCGATGAAACGATATGGCGTAAAAATGCTTCAGGCAGAAGATGAGATTGCGGCTGTTACGGCAGCAATTGGCGCATCATATGCTGGAAATCTTGCGTGCACAGCGACAAGTGGGCCTGGCTTAGCGTTAAAATCAGAAGCACTCGGTCTTGCAATAATTACCGAATTACCGATGGTTGTTGTTGATGTTCAGCGCGGAGGTCCGAGTACAGGATTGCCGACAAAACCGGAACAAAGTGATTTGAATATCGCGATGTATGGCAGGCATGGTGAGGCTCCAATGCCTGTACTTTGTGCATTTTCACCGAGGGATTGTTTTTATGCGGCTTATGAAGCAAGTCGAATTGCCGTAAAATATATGACACCTGTTTTACTTTTGACAGATGGCTATCTTGCACAAGGCGCGGAACCTTGGAGAATTCCTTCCGAAGATGAATTGCCAGAAATGGATATTGAACCTGTATTTGGCTCGGAAGATTTTTTCCCGTATGCTCGTGATGAAAAAACGCTTGCGAGACCGTGGGTATCGCCGGGCACGCCCGGGAAAGAACATCGTATCGGAGGATTAGAAAAAGAGCATATTTATGGTGGAGTTTCTCACGACCCGGAAAATCATCAGTTTATGACAGAACTTCGGCAGAATAAAGTGGATGGTATCGCTTTGGAAATTCCGCCCACAGAAATATTCGGTGATGAATCCGATGGTTTGCTTATTTTGGGATGGGGAGGCTCTTATGGTGCAATTCGCGAAGCGGTTATCCGCGCACGAGAGGAGGGAGTCAAAGTTTCGCATGTTCAGGTGCGTTATTTAGATCCACTGCCGCCAGATCTTGGTGATGTCTTGAAGCGGTTTAATCAAGTTTTGATTCCCGAGACGAACATGGGGCAATTTCGTAGAGTAATTCAAGCAAACTATCTGATGAAACCGCTTGGATTTAACAAGGTGAAAGGGAAACCGTTCCGAGCCGAAGAAATCTATGAAAAAATCAAAGAGATTGCTGGGGAGAAATCGTGATGATTGATATTCAAAGTTTGGATTTGACCAAAAAAGATTTTGTTACCGAAAATGAAGTTCGCTGGTGTCCTGGCTGTGGAGATTATGGAATTTTATCGTCAATTCAGAAAACATTTGCAAGTTTGGGCGAAAAAAAGGAAAACTTCGCAGTAATCTCCGGAATCGGATGTTCGAGTCGATTTCCATATTACATGGATACTTATGGAATTCACGGCATTCACGGTCGCGCTATTCCGATTGCAACTGGTGTGAAATTGGCAAATCCTGCGCTTTCGGTTTGGGTAATTACCGGTGATGGCGATGGGATAAGTATTGGTGGAAATCATTTCATCCATGCAATGCGTCGTAATGTAGATGTGAATGTTGTGCTGTTTAATAATCGGATTTATGGATTGACAAAAGGGCAACTTTCGCCGACTTCCGAATTGGGTAAAATTACAAAATCGTCGCCATTCGGATCAATTGATGCGCCATTTAATCCTGCAACTCTTGCGTTGGGTGCAGGTGCACCATTCGTTGCACGAAGTTTAGACAGAAATATGAAGCACATGAGCGAAATGATTCGAAGAGCATATCAACATTTTGGAGCGACTTTTATTGAAGTTTATCAAAATTGTGTGATTTTCAACGATGGCGCTTTTAACAATATCACGGACAAAGAAACCAAAGATGATTTTTCCCTGATGTTGGAGCATAAAAAACCGATGATTTTTGGCAAAGAATCGAGCAAGGGAATCCATTTGGACGGCAATATTCCGCGTGCTGTTGAAATTGGTAAAGATTATTCGATTGATGACATTTTGGTTCATGACGAGACCGATTCGGTAATCTCATTAATTTTGGGAGAATTTACTTATCGTCCGGATATGCCGACGCCGTTTGGCGTGATTCGTGCTGTGGATACGAAGCCTTACTGCAAATACATGTTAGACCAAATTGCCGAGGTCAAACAAAAACAAGGCGAAGGCACGTTGGAAACTTTGTTATCCAGTGGAGACACTTGGGAAATTAAATAACGGTTTTTCAAATATCAAATAAAAAAATCTGCCAAATTCCGGGCGGATTTTTTATGGAAAAAACCATGAACTTTTTTCAAAATGTATCGTTAACTTTATTCGGTGACTGATCAGCAAAAATCAACGAATTGGTGGAAGATAATTCTGATTGCATTCGGCGTAACGGTAGTTTTTGCGCTGATTGGAACAGGTTTTTTATTCTATTTATCCCGAGGTCTTCCGTCTTTGACACAAATCGAGCAGTTTGACCCGAAAATCGCATCACAAATTATTTCTCACGATAATGTTGTTCTGAAAAAATTGATGGTGCAAGATCGTTTGATCGCACAGTACAATGAAATCCCCAAATCGCTGATTCACGCGTTAATTTCAATCGAAGACCGGCGGTTTTATCAGCATTGGGGAATAGACCTTTTGGGTTTAACACGAGCGATTGTTAAATATGTTTTTGGCGGATTTAAGAGAGTGCGCGGGACGAGTACGATTACGCAGCAACTGGCGAGAAATCTTTATGACAAAGTTGGTATGGAACGTTCGGTTTTTAGAAAAATCAAAGAGGCAATCACTGCTGTTCAGATCGAGCGATCGTATTCCAAAGAAGAAATTATTGCGATGTATCTGAATACCGTTTATTTCGGTCATGGCGTTTACGGAGTACGCGCCGCGGCGAGAAAATATTTCATCAAGGACATTGGAGATTTGACCGTTGACGAATCGGCAATGTTAATTGGTTTATTGCCTGCGCCAGCACGTTATTCGCCGATTAATTTTCCGGAACGCGCAATGAGAAAGCGAAATATTGTTCTTGAAAAAATGCACGAACAAAATTTTATTACCGCTCAAGATTTTTCTGCGAAAGACTCCACAACGACAATCACAATTTCTCAAGAGCCGCCGGGAGCCGCACCATATTTCACGGAATTTGTCCGTAAAAAATTGGATCATATGCAAGATACTTTGGGAATTGATTTGTACGGCGACGGATTGAAAATATTTACGACGCTTGATTCCAGAATTCAAAATTATGCTGATTCGGCGGCGGCAAAAGCCATGAAAATCAACCAAAACATTTTGTTTCAGCAGTTTATTGAAAAACCCGATTCTTCCCGATTGTATGATTTTATTGACACGTCGATTGTTGCGAAAGATTCTTTGGATTCTATTTTGCATCAGATTTATCCAATTCCACCATCTTTGCGCCGGCAAATGGAGGTGCAATGCGCTGTGATTGTTATTGATAACAGCAATGGTGCAATTCGGGCGATGATTGGCGGAACGGATTTTGTAATGCATAAATTTAATCGAGCCACTCAGGCAAAAAGGCAACCGGGATCTGTGTTTAAGCCTGTTTTGTTTACCCTTGCGATTCAAAAAGGCGTGCAATTAACAGAAAAATTTCTTAATCAACCTGTTGTTTTATTGATGGGTGATGGCGAACGATGGTCGCCGCGCAATTATGACAATAGCACGGGACCAGCCATGAATTTACGAGAGGCTCTGCGGAAATCGGTCAATCTTGTTGCTATCCGACTCGCTCAAAATCTCGGCGTTTCAGGTTCGAGAAAAATATCAACGTTGGCGAAGCAGTTCGGCATCTCAACACGAGTGCCCAACGTAGATGCAATCGCGCTTGGCACTGCGGATGTCATTCCATTGGAAATGATTGCCGCCTACTCAATTTTTCCAAATCAAGGCGTATTGCACAAACCGTTTGGTATTAAAAAAATTGTGAACAGATATGCAACAACATTGCCATACTCCACCGCGTCAATGAGCATGGAAGTTTTAGACAAGGAAACATCTTACATCATGACGAATCTTTTGGAAGATGTGGCAGAAAAAGGCACGGGCGCAAGAATGCGTTGGAAATATAATTTTTATCGTCCAGCCGGCGGGAAAACAGGCACGACAAACAACTGGACGGATGCGTGGTTTATTGGGTTTACAAAGGAATTTACTGCCGGAGTTTGGGTTGGAATGGACGATCCGTTAATCAGTCTTGGAGAAGGCCAATCCGGTACGCATGCGGCGCTTCCAATTTGGGCGGAAATGATGAATTACATCTATTCGGATTCTACTATCTTATCAGATTATCACATCAATCAAGATAGCGATTTTTCTGCATTGACAAAATACAAGGATAAATCTTTCGCCAATATTCCTGATGGAATTGTAGAAACACCTGTTTGTAGCAAAACTGGCGCATTGGGAAATTATAATTGTGAAATCGTAAGTGAAATATTTTTGAGCAATTTCGCGCCCAAGCAACACTGTCAAGAACATCGATGAAGATGACAAATTAGGTCGTCTTTTAAATTATACCGCCATGTCCTCTTTTCTGCTTGTTCAAGTCTTTAAACATTAGTAAATTATCAAGTGTGTCGTAGTCTTACTAATTGGAAATAATGATTCCGTTTTGGAATTTACATGAGTTTGTTGTAAGGTTTAACTTAGAATTTTAAAGGAGAAATCTCGTGAAAATAATTGTTTGTGTTAAACATGTTCCCGCGACCGATGCCCGTATCAAATTGGGTGCCGACGGGAAAAGTATTGATGAAACAGGCATCAATTTTATAATCAATCCATACGATGAGTTTGCCATCGAAGAGGCTTTGCTAATCAAAGAAAAACTTGGTGGTGAAATAATGATTGTTACATTAGGCGAATCTTCCGCTATCGAATCAATTCGGAAAGGTTTGGCAATGGGTGCAGATAAAGCCGTTCATTTGGTTTGTGAAAATGTTGCGTTGGCAGATCCATGGGCAGTTGCCAACCGTCTTGCAGAGGAGATCAGAGAGCACGACTCAGATTTGATTCTTTGCGGAAAAAATTCTGCCGATGCACAAAACCAACAAGTCGGATCGCTTGTTGCCGCAATGTTGGAAAAACCAGTGGTTACATCGGTCGTCGAAATAGAAGCAGAAGAAAATACTGTAACGGTGTGGCGAGAGATTGAATCGGGGAAAGAGGTTTATGAACTTTCGCTGCCAGCACTTTTAACAGTGAACAAGACGGAGCATGAACCACGATATGCTTCTTTGCGAGGAATTATGATGGCGAAGAAAAAACCAGTGGAAACGAAAGATGTTTCTATCGAGAATGGTGCAATCGTTGTCGAAGAAATGTCGTTGCCAAAAGCAAAAGAGCCGTGTAAAATTGTTGGCACTGATGCTGATTCCAGCGGAGACCTGGCAAATTTATTGCATAACGAAGCAAAAGTAATTTAGGGAGATTGGTGTAATGAAAAATTTAGTATTTATCGAACACGCTGACGGCAAAGTAAAAAAAGCATCGTTGGAGATAATTAGTGTGGCACTTGAATATGGTGACGTTTCCGCTATTGTTGTTGGAGATGTTGACAGTGCGACACTCAGTCAATTTGGTGCTTCAAAAATTATCAATGTAGCACAAGACGCTCTCGAGCCATATTCTTCCGGTGCGTATGCAAAAGTTATCGTGGATTGTGTCAATCAAGAGAGTCCGGATCTTATTTTCTTTTCTGCATCACGAATGGGGATGGAGATTGCGCCGCTGGTTGCCGCAAATTTGAAAATCTCCATGGCAAGTGATTGTATCGGATTTTCCGTTGACAACGGAACAGTCAAAATTGATAGACCTGTTTACTCGGGGAAAAGTTTTGTTTCGGTAGCGTATAATCAGATGCCGATGATTGTTACAATTCGTCCAAATTCATTTGAAGCCAAAGAAAATCCGGTATCGGCAGAGAGTGTTAACTTTGCTGCGAATTTTGAGCAGAACGATATTGCCAGCCGGGTAAAAGAGGTAATTGCATCAGTATCCGAACGCGTTGATTTGACCGAGGCAAATATCGTTGTCAGCGGTGGGCGTGGCGTCGGTGGTCCGGAAGGTTTTGCTCCGATTGAATTGCTCGCAGATGAGATGAGTGCGGCGGTCGGTGCATCACGCGCAGCTGTAGATGCTGGCTGGCGGGATCACACAGATCAAGTTGGACAGACTGGAAAAACGGTTACTCCGCAATTGTATATTGCTTGCGGAATTTCCGGTGCGATTCAGCATTTAGCGGGGATGAGTGGGACAAAAACAATTGTTGCAATCAACAAAGATCCGGATGCCCCGATTTTCAAAATTGCTGATTATGGTATCGTAGGCGATTTGTTTGAAGTCTTGCCGATTCTCGCAGAAGAGATAAAAAAAATACGCAGTTAGACAAGGAATGCATACGCATTCGCATAGTGGCGGAGCATCCGCGCTAAAATATCCAATCGTTGTATTATTTGCGACATTTTTGGTGGAGATTGTCGGCGGCATTGTTTTCCATTCTCTCAGTTTGGTTGGCGATTCAATGCATGTGTTCTCTGATATTTTTGCGCTTGGAATTGCGTATGGCGCGATTGTGATTGCAAATCGGAAGACACCGGATGATCAGTTTGTTCATGGCTATCATCGTTTAGAGGTGCTTTCCGCGCTTGTCAACGGCATGCTGTTGGTTGGCATCGCCGTTTTTTTGATTATGGAAGCAATTGATCGATTTCAAAATCCGCACGAGGTGAATGCAAAGTTTGCCATCTGGATTGCGATTTTTGGTTTGTTGGTCAATTTGTCTGTTCTTGCCATGCTGCATAAAAGTGCCGATCACAAACACGATATTAACATCAAAGCGGCATATTTACATGTGCTCGGCGACAGTTTGGCTTCCATCAGTGTGATTGTAGGTATGATTTTGATTATTTTGTCAGGAAATCCGATTTGGGATTCGATTGTTTCGCTTGTGATTTGCGCTCTAATTATCTACGCCTCGGCACGCGTCATTCTTGAGGGGACAAATATTTTGATGCATCGCAGTCCTCGTGATTTGGAAGAAATAAGATGCTCCATGTTGGAAATTCAGCATGTGCAAGGTGTGGAGGAATTGAGATTATGGCAAGTATGTTCGCACTTAACGGTCGGAACGGCGCATATTATTACAGATTTAGAACGCTTGGCTGAAATTGCGGATGTTAGTAAATTAGTCAAGGCGAAACTGAGGGGAAATTTTGATATTCGTCATCTCATCTTGGAATTTGAAACTCCCGAGGCGGCGGCAAATCATTCTCACGATTTTGATCATAACCATTAAAGGAGGAAAATTCATGGCAAAAAATTGGGAAAAAAAGATAATGACGGATTATGAGCGAGTTGGAAAAACACTAATTTTTCAAACATCCTTGTTCTTTTTGGATGCTAACACATCCGGAGAATTAAAACGAGACATAATGATTGCCGCACATAACAGCCGTTTTAGAAATATTATCTTAGTGCTTTCAAGCGTGGAACAATATAATCATGATGGGCTTTCCGCTGTTCAATATGCCGCACGACACGTCAATCTAAAAGGCGGAAAGTGTATTTTAGTCGATTTAAATGAAGAGGCAAAGAAAACATTCCAAAAATTAGGATGCGATTCTTGGTTCATTTACGAAGATTCGCTCGAAAAAGCGAAGGCACAAGTGCACGAGGAGAACAAAAACCACCAGAATGAAAATGTCCCGAAAAAAGTGAATAAATCACAAGATATGCCGCAGAACAAAAAGAAAAAAGAAAATTAGTTGGGCAACGTGTCCTTATCTATTTTCATCCCGAAAGGTAATTCGGCTTTTCCGCCAATTTTGATCGAGCCGTTTTTCTCTTCAAACTTTTTGATGTTATTTTCCAGTGCCATCAATAGTGCTTTGGCGTGTTGTGGTGTCATCAAAATCCGAGATTGTACTTTTGCTTTTGGAACACCGGGAAGCACTCTTGTAAAATCCAAAATAAATTCCGCCTGAGAATGGGTAATTACCGCAAAATTCGCATAAGTCCCTTGTGCGGTTTTTTCATCCAGCTCAATTTGCATTTGTCTTTTTTTTTCGTCCATTTTTTCCTCATTTATTGATAATGTCAATGGTCAAATTTACTCATATTATTCGCATTTACCAAAGTAGCATCTGCATCGCGACGAGAAATTTTCCTCAACGAATGGTGTGGTGTTTTTAAGCATGCTCAAAAAAGAAATAGAAAGAAAGTTTTTGGTGCAAAATTTTTTCCCTCAAAGCAACAATTTTGTGGCAATTTGCCAGGGATATCTGCAAATTAGAAAAGACCGCACAATTCGAGTCCGAACTGTTGAATCGAGCAAGAAAATGGTGGGATATCTAACAATCAAAAAAAGCGCAGAAAATGTTTCCATTTCTCGTGATGAGTTTGAAATAGAAATACCGTTGACTGATGCGGAATATCTGCTGAGCATTTGCCAGTATCCATTGATCGAAAAAACACGATATTTTATTTCCTTTGGGGATTTTACTTGGGAAATTGATAAATTCTGTGGTTTGAACGAGGGTTTAATTTTGGCAGAAATTGAATTGGAACGAATCGATCAGCCTTTTGCAAAGCCCGATTTTGTTGGAAGAGAAGTTACCGACGACAAGCGATATTACAACGCGTTGCGTGCTCAAAATCCTTTTCAAGCGTGGGAGAAAAGTGAACGCTAAAAAGACATTTTTTCTCGTAGTTTTGATTGTGTGTGCCAACTATTTGGTCGCAGCTGATCAGCCTCCTGTTTCGGCGCAAGATTGGTTCTTTGTGCTGATTGGTCTTTTTGGTGGATTATCCATGTTCCTCTACGGCATGAATAAAATGAGCGATGGGCTGAAAAAAGGTGCCGGCAACAGGATGCGCTCCATCCTTTCCGCGCTGACGAAAAATCGTATTGTTGGCTTGTTTGTTGGCGCATTTGTAACTATGATTATCCAATCTTCCAGCGCGACAACCGTTTTATTGGTCAGTTTTGTTCAGGCGCAGCTGATGAGTTTTATCCAATCGTTAGGGGTTATTCTTGGTGCGGATATTGGCACAACGATTACAGCGCAGCTAGTTGCATTTAAATTAACAGATTATGCGATGCTCATGATCGCTGTCGGTTTTGCGATGACTATGTTTTCCAAAAAAGATGCGACGAAGCATGTCGGCGAGGCATTGCTCGGATTTGGGATTTTGTTTTTTGGGATGAAATTCATGGGAGACACGATGAAACCACTGAATCAATTAGAAATTTTTCGGAACTTTCTAATTGGCTTGGAAAATCCATGGTTTGGTTTATTGGTTGGGACAATTTTGACAGCATTGATTCAAAGTAGCAGTGCATTTACAGGGATTATTATCGTGCTGGCTCAACAAGATTTGGTTTCGTTGAACGCGGGAATTCCGTTGGTGCTTGGTGCGAATATTGGTACTTGCATCACGGCAGGACTGGCAAGCATCAACGCTTCCAGGGATGCAAAGCGAGTTGCGCTTGCTCACGTGCTTTTTAAAGTTTGCGGTGTTTTTCTATTTGTGTTTTGGATTCCAACGTTTGCGGATTTCATTCAAAGTCTTGGTTCCGATACATCGCGGCAAATCGCCAACGCGCACACGATTTTCAATGTGAGTTTAGCGCTTGTATTTTTGCCTTTTACGGCTGTTTTTGGGCGATTTATTTACAAAATTTATCCAGAAAAAGAAATGGAAAAAGATATTAAAATTGCCGTTTGGAACTTGGATGAAAGCAGTCTAAATATGCCTGCAACAGCAATTGATCTTGCACGGAACGAGATATTGAAAATGTCAAAAATCATGGGAAAAATGCTGGATGTCGTGATAAAGCCATTCACATTTTCGCAACCGCTTTGGGACAAAACATATCCACAATTATCTCTTGTCGAAGCCATTGAAATCCGCGAGCAGAAAATCGATTTTCTGGAAGAAAAAGTGTCAAATTATCTCATCCAAATTGGGCGAAAAGAGCTTTCTGATGATCAAGCAAACGAAGTGTTCGCGATGATTTCCATTGCAAACGATATGGAAAGTATCGGTGATGTAATACAAAAAAATATCTTGCCTCTGATTGCAAAGAAAAATGCACTGAATATGGATTTTTCAGAAGAAGGCACAGAGGAATTGAAAGTTTTTCATGTGAAAGTTTGCAAACAAATCAGCCGCTTGAGAGATGCTTTTGCTGAACGTGATCCGAACCAAGCCCAAAAAGTCATGTCGAAGGAAATCAAATATGATGATTTGGAAGCAGATTTCAGAATAAAACATTTAGAGCGTGTTCGCAGAGATATGCGAGAATCGGTTGCGACGCATGAGATCCACATGGAATTGATGGATCTTTTGAAGCAAATCAATGTTTATACCGGAAACATAGCTAAGACCATTCTCGGGATGTCAAAAACAACCTAATTCAGGTGAATCAGCACTTTCCTCTGTCGCGGTCCGTCAAACTCACAAAAAACAATGCCCTGCCACGTGCCGAGTTGTAATGTTCCTTTTTCGACGATAATTTGAACGGAAGATCCAATCAAACTCGATTTAATGTGTGCGGCGGCGTTTCCTTCGGCGTGGTGATAATCATTTTTCCACGGCACAAATTGCTCTAATTGATGCTGAATATCTCGCAAAACATCGGGATCGTAACATTCCTGAATAGTGACGCCTGCT
>JADHUZ010000004.1 GCA_016784265.1 Fidelibacterota bacterium | reverse complement strand
GTCCAAAAAACTCTGTTGTTCACAATGCCTCGGACCATTCTACTGGCTCTGTTTCATTTATGGACCTTTTTTCCCTGACAACCGGATTGATTGGTCAATCGGGTCGTCGTGGTGCATTAATGCTGACGGTTGACATCAAACATCCGGATATCGTGGATTTTATTAATGTGAAAAAAAATCCGAATTGGGTAACAAAACAAGTCGTCGAACAATGTAAATGGAGCGGCAAATTTGAAGATGAGCAAATCCGCGAAATTGAGAAAAATGTTGCTGAAAACACGCAGATTCGATTCGCCAATATTTCAATAAAAGTGAGTGATGAATTCATGCAAGCGGTGCAGGAGCAGTCTCAATACGGCAATTCCACGGTCATCGTTTACAAAAAAAGCAATAAAAAACATGTATATCATGCTCCACAAACCGAGAATCAGCATTATTCCGAAGGAATTCCCTCAAAAAATATCGAGGACTATCAAGAGTTAAAAACTTTTTCTGATTTCGCAAAACTTCGCCGTTGGTTGAGAGAGCAATATTCCGTAACAATTTCGGAAGAAATTTTGCAAAGCGATGCAAGCCGAGATGTCTTCGGTGATTATCTTGTTGAATTGTTGGATGAGAAATATGAACTTGCCATACGATATTCTGGTGATTTTCTGCTTTATTTTGAGAGTGAAGAATCCGGTGAAATTCGGAAATTAGTCAAAGCACGAACAATTTGGGATCAATTTATCGAGGGGAATTATCGCACCGCTGAACCCGGTTTGATTTTTTGGTCAACGATGTCAAAAAATTCTCCTTCCAATTATGCGAATCTTCCGATTATTTGCACGAATCCATGTGCCGAAGTACCGCTGGAAAATGGCGGAGCGTGCAATCTCGGCTCAATCAATCTATCTCGATTTGTGAGAAAAAGTTACACGGAAGAAGCAAGGGTAGCTTGGCGACAATTGAAAGAATCTGTAAAAGTTGCGACACGATTTCTTGATAATGTTGTAACATGGAATGAATCTTTGAATCCTTTGGAAAAGCAACGAAAAGCCGCTGGACAGACGCGTCGTTTGGGTTTGGGTGTTATGGGCATTGCAGATATGTTAAATCAATTGGGCTTAGCGTATGATTCTGAGGTTAGCATCAAATTGATTGGAAAAATCATGGCTACGATTGCGGATACTGCATATGCCGCATCTGCGGATCTTGCTTTAGAAAAAGGTGCTTCTCCAGCTTTCGACGAAAAATTATATCTCAAATGTCCATTCTTGAAAGACGGTATTTCTCAAGAAACCAGAAAAAAAATAAAAAAACAAGGTATTCGAAATATCGCTATCACGGCGATTGCTCCGACAGGTTCAATTTCAAATATCGTTTTGGGATATGTCGATGACAACAGACATTATATCGGTGTATCCGGAGGAGTTGAGCCGTTGTTTGCGTTATTTTACAACAGACGAAGCGAATCTTTTGATAATCAGATTTTTCAAATATTTCATCCAATCGTGCAAGCGTATGTTGATAAATTTGGGCTTTCGGATGCTGTTGAGCGCGCTGAAAACCTCGAGGACATTTTACCTGAACATTTTTTCAGAACCGCGCATGAAATTGATCCGGCAAAACGTGTACAAATTCAAGGCATTTGCCAAAAATACGTTGATCACAGTATTTCGTCAACTGTAAATCTTCCGGAAAATATTGAGCCGGAAGTCATCTCAGATATCTATCTGCAAGCGTGGAAAAACAAATTAAAAGGCATCACAATTTATCGCGATGGGAGTCGTTATCCAATTCTTTCTACGGAAGGAAAAGAGACACCATTCCAATGGGCAAAACAGAAAACTTTTTTAATTGAATTGGAAAACGGCGAAGAAATTGAAGTGTGCGGCGATGAAGTATTAAAACTTCCAAGCGGTAATTTGACAACAGTGTATCATCATGTAAATCAGTCAAACCGCAAATCAACAAATCTTAAAAAATCAAATACGCAGGAGTTAGCAATATGATTACTATAAAATCCCAAGATATTTCTATCCGTGAGATCGAGCAGGATATTGGAGCGGTTCAAGCGCGGGAAACAGTGAAGAGTTCGGAAGAACCCAATTTTACAACTTCGCGTCCGGATATTGTTGAAGCGAAGGTTTACAAACTTCGCAGTGGTTTGGTAAAATTCAGTGTTTATGTTACTCTTGGTTATATTTTTGAGAACGGTAGAAAACGTCCAATCGAAATTTTTATCAACAGCAAGGATTTGACCAAATCGGCAGAATATTCTGTGCTTACGCGTTTAATTTCGGCTATTTTCCGTCGGACGAACGATCCATCTTTTATTTTAGAAGAATTGCGTAGCATTTACGATCCCAATGGCGGATATCATAAAAATGGTCGTTATATTCGGTCATTCTACTCGGAAATTGCCGATATTGTTGAGCAATTTTTCTACGATATTGATCTTATTGCAAACGATATGAGCGATTCCGAATTTGTTATTAGAGAGAACGTGGAGCCTTCGTCGATTATGCAACCGAATTGCGAATTTAGAGTTTGTCCTGACTGTAGCGATCAATCATTGAAAACAGAAAACGGTTGCGATGTTTGTATGAATCCCGAATGCGGATACAGCAAGTGCGATAAATAGATTTTTTACATTTCCGAATTTATCCGTGCAAAAATAATAAAATCCCAGTCAGAATAAAAATAATCCCTGTAATCGGATCACCATATTTTTCAAAGAATGATGCTTTTATCAGATTGGCGGAACGATGTGCTAGCACGGCAAATGAAACCATAATTAATATAGAAATCAAGTAAAATTCCGATACAATAATCGCGCTGACATAGAAAGGTTCCGACAGAGAAGCCAACATATTTGGCATCAGAAGAACGCAAGGACTAAGCCCAATCGAAATCACAATTGCTTTGATGGATAAATTTTTATCAGTTACGTGATGGTGATGTTTTTTGTCCTTTAGGAACAAAAACAAATAAATAATCCCGAATAACAGCACGAATAATGCTCCGGTTTTTTCCATTCCTTCACCAATGATGGCGGTGGTTTCTTTGCCAATCCAATATGCAGTTAATCCCAAACATGTGGAAACTGTCGAATGCAAAAATGCCGTCAAACCTGCATAAAATGCTATTTTCCGAGATGATATTTTTTTCGTTGCACCGAGTATTGATAACGGCAACCAATGCCCCGGAATTGCCGCATGGAAAAAAGATAACATCGCTGTTGAGACAATGAGTGCTGTTCCTGCTTCTGTCAAATTATTGTCCTTTGTTGAAATTTCAATCGGGTAAATTTAACAAAAATTCCTGAGCAAATTACTCATTTTTCGGCTGTGTTTCTCTATCGCGTAATTTTTTTTGTGGAAAATTAAAAAAAAACTTGCACCCATTTCACAAATTTGTGTAATATTGTGGGTAGTAGTGGGTGATAATCCCACATGTTGCGAAAATTATTAACGGTATTTTAAAGAGGGCATGGTAGAAACGCGAAATTATATTGGTGAGTTTCATTACACGGTTGATTCCAAAGGCAGGGTTAATTTGCCCTCTAAATTTCGGAATGCGCGAGTGGATGAGACGGTGTTTGTGGTTACACGCGGACTGGATCCGTGCATCTACGTTTATCCTCTTTCAGAATGGAACAAAATGGAAAATGGGCTTGGAAACCTTTCTCAGTTGAGGCGTCCCGATCGGACGTTTTTGCGGAATATGACACGCTATGCAACGCATACGACTTATGACGCGCAGGGTAGAATTATTGTTCCTAAAGTGTTGCTGGATTATGCGAAAATCGTTAAGAAAGCAATTATTATCGGTGTGCTGAATAAAATTGAAATCTGGTCTCATGAGTCCCTGACGGAATATGAGAAATCAACAGGCAATCTCACCGATATGGAATACAACGATCTGGCTGGTGAGATTTACCTCTGAGGTGGCGAATTATGAGAATCAACCTCATCAGCCAGTTCTTTGTGCCGAAACAGCGACATATCTTGTTACAATTTCCGATGGATTATACATTGACGGCACCTTGGGCTTTGGCGGTCACACACAACAAATTCTCAATCGTTTGGGTGCCGATGGTAAAATTTTCGGTTTTGATCTGGATCCGGAAGCAATTTCTTATTGTCGGCAGAGGTTCCGCGGGGAATCTCGGCTTCGAATCATTCAGGAAAGTTTTCGGGAATTAGATCAAATGATGCAGGCTCAGAATATATTTGCAAATGGAGTTCTACTCGATCTGGGCTTGTCTTCTCTACAAATTGATAACCCACAAAAGGGATTTTCCTTTTCCTGCGATGGTCCGTTAGATATGCGGTTCAACCCGAAGCGGGGAATTCCTGCCGCTGATTTGCTCAATACTTTTCGGGAAAGTGAGATTGCGGATATTATCTATCAGTACGGTGAGGAACGAAGATCCCGTCAAATCGCGAAAAGGATTGTTAAATATCGCCGAAACAAAAAAATTTCAACAACGACTGAATTGGTGAATATCATTCACTCCGTTTCCGGACATATCAAAACGGTTGCACGGGTTTTTCAGGCAATTCGCATCGCAGTGAATGATGAGCTGAATGCACTGAAAGATGCGCTTATCGGATCTCAGTCCATCCTTTCATCTGGAGGCAGATTAGTCGTGATTTCTTATCATTCGTTGGAAGATCGCATTGTGAAACGATTTATTCAAAACGCTGAATCTACTTGCGTTTGTCCGCCTTTGATTCCAATTTGTCAATGTAATAAACAGCAAGAGATGAAAGTCATTACGAGAAAACCAATTACACCGTCGGGAGAAGAAATTTCCAAAAATCCGAGAGCGAGAAGCGCAAAAATGCGGGTTGCGGAGAAGGTCTGATGCGTAACCAAAAACATAGAAAAAAGAAGGAATTTGTTATTAGTGCTCGGCAAGTTGGAATAATTTTTTTTATTGCTTTTATGTTGATTGCGAAGATTTTAATTCGCAACAAAGTGGAATTGTTAGGTGGAGAGTTACGAAATCTTCGTGTCGAAAAATCGACAAAGTTAGCAGATCGCTCCAAAAAGCGCAGTAAAATAATTAAGATTTCCAGCGATACTTACATTGCAAAACAAGCGCGTAAATATGGATTTACGAGCGAACAACAGTGGGAAAATTTGGTCATTTATCTCGGTTCAAGTCCGGAGGTTACCCCGTGAAAAAGGATAATAATATCCGTCAATCACTGGTGAATTTTTTATTTACTTCTCTTTGGCTGGTAGTGATTTGTCGGTTATTTTATATCCAAATTTTGCAACCGTCAATGGATTCAAATATTACGAAAGCACCTATTTTTGCTATGCGAGGGAATATTTTTGATCGCAACGGAGCACAATTAACAGACCACACGCATCATTATTCAATCGCTGCGAATCCAAATGAAATTTTAAAACCGCAATATGTTGCCGATGTTATTTCTATGGAATTTGATGTTGGAAAAAGCGAAATCCTGGAAACGCTTTCTTCCGATAAATCTTTTGTTTGGTTAGCGAGAAATTTTCCTAAGCAGGATTATGGTCGAATTCGAGGAATGCTTTCAGGCACACAGGGGATTATTTTTAAAAAGTTCAATCACCGCACTTATCCACATCATCGTTTGGCATCTCAAATTATCGGTTTTACTAGTGTTGACAATAACGGTTTGGAGGGTTTGGAACAAAGGTTTCATGATATTCTATGTGGAACACCCGGCTACCAACATATGAAACCTGATGGCAATGGCAAATTGATTGTGGATGAACGATATACTTCACATAGCCCTGTTCACGGCAGTGATATTCACTTAACCATTGACCTACACGTTCAATCCATATTGGAAGATGAACTGTCGCAGGCTTTTGAGCATTTTGACGCAGAAGGAACAATGGGATTGGTGATTAATCCGAACACAGGTGAAATTTTGGCGATGGCTGGATATCCGTCATTTGATCCGAATACACCTACATCGCCTGAAGATAAATTTCTCAATCCGATAATTTCATCTGTCGTTGAACCGGGCTCAACCATAAAACCGTTTGTAATTGCCGCTGTTTTGGAGAATAACTTATATGAAATCTCTGATAGCGTGGATTGTCAGCATGGTTCTGCACTAATATTTGGACGAACAATTACTGATTGGAAGCACGGCGGATGGGGGAATTTAAGTGTGGCAGAAGTGGTTGAAAATTCAAGCAATGTCGGGATTGTTAAAATTGGTTCTCATCTTGGAAAAACCAAATTATACGATACATTTTCAAAATTCGGATTTGGCATTCCAATGGGAATTCAACTTGACGGAGAGGAAAGCGGACAATTAACCCATCCAGATGTATGGAGTGGATTTTCGCTGGCATCGCATTGTTTTGGCTATGAGATGAATGCGACTCCGCTTCAGATTGCCTTTGCTTATGCCGCAATTGCAAATGGTGGAAAATTGATGAAGCCGTGTATCATTCAAAAGGTTGAAAATCCCAACGGAAAAATTACCCATAGCGACGAACACGAAGTCATTCGGCAAGTAATTACTTCTGAAACAGCAAAAAAAATACAGGATATTTTAGTTGGTGTTGTTGAAAATGGCACGGGGAAAAACGTTAAAATTCCAGGGCTTTCCATCGCTGGAAAAACTGGTACAACCAAAAAACTGATTGACGGAAAATATTCATCAACACAGCACATCGCATCGTTTATCGGATTTTATCCTGCAGAAAACCCAGAATATTTGGCTGCAATTTTCGTTGATAACGCGCAAAAAAACGGATATGCAGGAGGAGAGGTTGCCGGGAAAGTGGTAAAAGCGATTTTTCAGCGTTTGTATAACACGATGTCGCTTCAAATGGCGGAAATGAAAAATTTTAAGAATAGTAGTTCATGGAAACTAAATTAAATGACAACGGTTGAAGAATTGATGGATTCAGTTTTGGAAAATTTAACAAAAACTTGCGAGGAAATTCCGAATTTTCAAGGAATTGTTTATGATTCTCGTGTGGCAAAAAAAGATGATCTCTTTGTGGCGATTCCGGGATATCAATCAGATGGACATCAATTTTTACAGCATGCGAAGAAAAACGGAGCAGTCGGTGCCGTCGTCGAAACCCTTGCTACGAATATCGGAATTCCTCAATGGCAAGTTTCAGATACGAGGAGAGCACTCTCCAGATTGGCAAGAAATTTTTATCAAAAACCTTTTTTAAACAAACCGATCATTGGAATCACAGGCACGAATGGAAAAACAACAGTTGTGCATTGTGTTGCCAAAATTTTGAACAATGCCGGAATTTCCACAGGCAGGATCGGAACACTTGGCCTACGCTACGACAGTCGCAACAACGAGCACACCAAACTAACCACACCTGAGTCCCTTGACTTGCAGCGAATGCTGCGATATCTGGAAGACGCTTCCATGGCATGTTGTGTCATGGAAGTGTCTTCTCATGCCTTGTCTCTAAATCGAGTCGCTGATGTGGATTATTCGGTCGCAGTTTTTACAAATTTCACACAAGATCACCTTGATTTTCACGGTGATATGGAAACTTATTTTGAAGCGAAATCCTTACTTTTTCGCAATTTAGAAAAAAAAGCCACAGCCATAATAAATTTGGATAGTCAGTTGGCAAATCGTTTGATAGAAAAGACAAACGCAAGAATTTGTACCTATTCCATGATAAATTCAGATGCAGATTTTGCAGGATATGATTTGCAAATCACTGCTTCGGGAATTAGAGGAAAAATCAAAACTCCAAATGGAATACTTGAAATTATGTCGCCAATGGTTGGCAGATTTAATGCAGAAAATCTACTTGCTAGCGTCGCAACGGCAAGCGCGATGAATGTTACACACAAGATAATTTCCGAGACGATTTGTGATTTTTATGGTGCGCCCGGACGCATGGAACGAATCGAAACGGATAAGGCGAATATTTTTGTGGATTATGCGCACACGCCGGATGGATTTCAAAACGTACTTTCTACGGTGAAAGATATTCGAGATCAATCCGAGCGAAATGGAAAAATTATCGTGATTTTTGGGTGCGGTGGAGATCGCGATCAGGGCAAGCGTCCTAAAATGGGAAAAATAGCAGAAAAATTCAGCGATATTGTAATTTTGACAGATGACAATCAACGTTTTGAAAATCCGGAAAAAATTATTGAGCATATTTTAAATGGAATAAAAAAACAGGATAAAATTCAGATTATCCGCAATCGCGAAGATGCGATTCGGCATGCACTTTCGTTGGCGAGCCCGAATGATTTTGTACTAGTCCTCGGGAAAGGGCACGAAAATTATCATGATGTACTTGGCGAAAAGCAACCGTACAGTGATTTGAATGTAATTCAAGAGGCAATTAATTGAAATCAGAAATCATGTGGCAGGATATTCGGACTTTTTCCGACGTTGAGATGAGAAACGTAACATCGACTATTTTTTTGAATGTCTCGATTGATTCACGCACCATACAAAAAGGAGATACATTTTTACCGCTTCGTGGAAAAAATTATGATGGTCATAAATTTGTGCCAAATGCAATTCGATCCGGCGCTCTTGGCATTATTGTGGAAAGAAAGTGGTTTGACACTCATGGAAAAAATTTATCTATTCCAACGATTATCGTAGAAAATACAAAACAATTTTTGCTCAAACTTGCTCAATGGCAACTACAAAATGTGAATCCAATTGTAATCGGAATCACTGGCACCAACGGAAAGACGACGGTGAAAAATTTGCTAAGTTCGTTTTTGTCAACAATTGCGCCGACTCATTTCACACTTGGGAATTACAACAATTCGATTGGTTTGCCGTTGTCTTTGCTGAATCTTTCCATGCGGCACAAATTTTCTGTTTTAGAAATGGGCGCAAGTGAAAAAGGTGAAATTGGTTTTTTAGCCAATTTGACGAAGCCGAAATGTGGCATTATCACGAATATCGGAATTGCTCATTTGGATGGATTTGGAGATGAAAAAATTATCGCGCAGGAGAAAAGTGCATTATTTAAACATCTTCCCAAAGATGGCGTTGCGTTCGTAAACTTAGATGACCGTTTTATTTCTCAATTTGAAACAAAAGCGAGTTTGATCACTTTTTCATTCAAAAACGGAAGCGAAAACCAAGCACGAATTATCGCTACTGATTCACTTGGTTGCATAGAATTTGATTTGAACGGTTGTCGTTTTAAAATGCCTGTTCCTGGAATTGGATTTGCAAAATCCGCACTAACTAGTATTGTTGTGGCTAAATATTTTGGTGTGCCATCGGAGAAAATTATCCAGCAACTGAAAAATTTCAAAACTGAACATGGTCGAATGGAAAAATGTGAAAAAGATGGAATTACGATTATTGACGACTCATATAATGCGAACCCATCTTCGGTCAAAAACAGCATTCGGGCAGTTGGCGAAATGCATTGTAACGGGAAACGAATCCTTGTTTTTGGAGATATGTTGGAACTTGGCAAATTGGCAAAAAAATATCACACGATTGTGGCTGATTGGGCGGTTAACAATAAATTTTCATGTCTATTCACTTATGGCGATCTCGCTCGTGCAGCTGATGAATCTGCCAGTGCAATCAATATCCACGAGCATTTTGAAACGCACGAAAATTTGCTTGAGCGATTACAATCTGTCCTTGAAACAGGAGACATTGTTTTGGTAAAAGGTTCACGTGGGATGGAACTCGAAAAAATTGTGGAAGGACTGCTTGTGGCATGATAACTTATTTGCTAACAAAATATTTTCCTGGGATTTTTATGTTTGGTAATGTAACGTTCCGTGCTGGAATGGCAACGATTACTGCGTTGATTATCAGTTTCGTAATTGGTCCTAAAATCATTCGTTTGCTACGGAAAAATCAAATTGGGGAGTCCATTAAATCTTATGCGCCAAAAACCCATCAAGCAAAATCCGGCACGCCAACGATGGGCGGATTTATTATCTTATTTTCTCTCCTTGTTCCCACGATTTTGTGGGCAAAATTGAACTATTTTGTCTGGCTAATTATCGTTGCGACTGCATGGATGGGCATCGTGGGATACATTGATGATTATCTCAAAGTCATCAGAAAAAAGAAAAAGGGGCTCATTGCGCGATATAAACTCGTAGGGCAAATTTCGCTCGGATTATTTTTCGGGATTGCACTGCTGTGGTTTGATTTCGGAACGAGCACGACGATTCCGTTTTTTAAAAATTTGAACCTCGATTGGGAATATTTCTTTATTCCGATGGTCATTTTGGTTATTACTGGCAGTTCAAATGCTGTCAATCTCACCGATGGCTTGGATGGCCTTGTTGCTGGTTTAATTGGAATTTGTGCTGTGATTTTCGGATTGATGGCGTATGTTGGCGGACGATCAGATTTTAGCGAATATCTCTTGATTCAGCATATTCCGGGCGTGGATGAATTGGCAGTTTTTGCAACGGCGATGCTCGGTGCCGGATTGGGATTTTTGTGGTTTAATTCCAAACCCGCAAGTGTTTTCATGGGCGATACAGGATCGCTTGCATTGGGTAGTGCTCTCGGAGCGATGGCAATTCTCGTTAAAAAAGAACTTCTTTTGCCGCTTGTTGGCGGTGTGTTTTTCATAGAAGCGCTCAGCGTAATTTTGCAAGTCGGCTTTTTTAAATATAGCAAAAGAAAAAAAGGCATCGCGAAGCGACTGTTCAAAATGGCGCCAATCCATCATCATTTTGAATTGTCAGGTTGGGACGAAAATAAAGTAGTTACGCGATTTTGGATTATCGGATTGTTACTCGGATTAATTGCAATGGTTACTTTCAAAGTTAGATGAAACAGGGGAAAAAAGTAACTGTTTTGGGAGCAGGGAAAAGCGGAATCGCCGCGGCCAATCTTCTTCATCAAAACGGTATGCAGGTTTTTTTGAGCGAAAAGGGAAAACAGCATTTTGAGATTGATCCTGTCATTAAATCGGAATTTTGCGGGCATTCGGAAAAAATTTACGATTGTGACTTTGCCGTAATCAGTCCTGGAATTCCGATAAATTTACCGCTTGTTCAAAAATTTACTTGTCCAGTTTACAGCGAGATTGAAATCGCTAGTTGGTTTATTGATTTTCCGATGATTGGAATTACTGGTTCTAATGGAAAAACCACCACAACAGCAATACTTGCCGAGATGTTAAAATCAAGCGGATTTCATGCAATTGCCTGCGGAAATATCGGCAAACCGCTCAGCGAAATTGCTCAGAAAACTCCGCATCCAAATTCTGTTGCCGTTGTGGAACTTTCCAGTTTTCAATTGGAAACGATTGATAAATTTCATCCCGCTGTTGCGGCGGTTTTGAATTTATCTCCTGACCATCTGGATCGCTACGATTCTTTCGATGATTATTGCAAAACAAAAATTAAAATCGCGAAAAATTTGGATGTTGCTGAACCATTTGTTGTAAACGGGGATGATCCTGTTTTATTGAAACATTCTGAAAATTTCACAAATAGGGTTTTCTTTTCACTATCGGGAAATCAAGAATTTCGATATGAAGACGGTGTGTTTTTTCTGCGCGGAAAGCCGCTAATCGAAACCAAAAATTTGCAGATTTCTGGTTTGCATAACTATGCGAATATTTTAGCGGCGATGACAATTGTTCATGCCTTTGGCGCAGATGTGAAAACTTGTTTGAACGGTTTGCGTAATTTTGGAGGAATACCGCACAGATTGGAGAAAATTTCAATTCCTTCGGAGATTCAAGTGTATAATGATAGCAAAGCAACAAATTCTGATTCTGTCTCCTGGGCATTGCGGAGTTTTGATCAGCCAATTATCCTTTTGATGGGAGGCATAGCCAAGGAAAAAACATATTCTCATCTGCAAAATTTAGTTAATGACAAAGTGAAGCGCATCATTGCATTTGGGCAAGATCGGGAAAAAATTGCGACGGAATTCGGATACAAAATCCCGACTCAAATTACAGAGACACTACACAAAGCGATTGAGTTAGCCGTTTTTCATGCAGAAAATTCTGATATTATTTTACTGAGTCCAGGTTGCGCAAGTTTTGATGAGTTTTCAAACTTTGAAGAGCGCGGTGATTTTTTCAAACAAAAAATCCGAGAAATATTTCATGCATAAAACCGAAATCAAAAAAGAACTATATGCAAAAATTATCGGTTGGATCGCTTTTTTTCTTATTACAGCGGGCACAATTATGATTCTCTCTTCCAGCATAGCTACATATAAATTGAACATTTTTTTATCTCATCTCACGCGGCTGATTTTAGGAATAATCGCTTGGTTTCTTTGCTACCAATTTGATTATAAAAAATGGCAAAATTTGTCTCCGCTCTTGCTTGTAATTGCGTTTGGTCTGCTAATTGTTACTGCCGCCACCGGGCTTTCCCAAAATGGTTCTGTGCGTTGGATTTATGGTATTCATGGTCAAGTTGCTGATGTGGCGCGATTCGCGATAATTATTTATCTTGCCGCATTCATCGCGCGGAAAAAGAACGTAATGAAAGATTTAACCAAGGGATTTATTCCGCCGATTTTTATCACCGCTTTGTTTCTCGGCTTGATTATTATTCAGCCCGATCTTTCGACTACTTTTACCATTGGAGTTATCGTTTTTTTAACTCTATGCACAGCAGGTGCTCGTTTGCTTCATCTTTTTGTGTTGTCCGTTTTGGCAGTCGGTGTTATATGGATTGCTATTGAATCTAATCCATACCAGAAAGAACGAATGAAAACATTTATGGATCCTTATTCTGATCCGCAAGGAAGCGGATACCAAATTATCCAATCTTACGAAAGTCTCAATTCTGGCGATTGGACAGGCGTAGGTTTGGGTGCCAGTTTGCGAAAACATTTTTATTTGCCAGCCGCGCACACAGATTTTATCGTCTCAATAATTGGTGAAGAATTGGGTTTTTTGGGAACGTTTATTTTGCTACTTCTTCAGTTTGTGTTTTTTACTGTGGGTATGCGAATATCGAAAATAACCTCAGATACTTTTGGCAAATATCTGGCGTATGGAATATCTCTATCTATTTTTCTCTATGCGATAATCAATACAATGGTGGCGGTTGGAATGTTTCCAGTAACAGGCTTACCAATGCCATTTATCAGTTATGGTGGATCTATGCTCGTTGTTTCTATGGCAAGCGTTGGCATCTTGATGAATATCGCCAAAACTCGCACTCGTACTTCATTTCCGAATCAAGGAATCGTATATGATCTTCCATAAAGAAATAAGAATTGTATTTTGTGGCGGTGGAACCGGTGGGCATGTGTTTCCGGCACTAGCTCTTGCTGACGGATTGAAAAGTTTGGTCGGGTCGGATTATCTTTTGAAAATTCTATTTATCGGCACAGCAGATCGAATCGAATCTCGACTTGTTCCCGCGGCTGGCTATTCATTTCAATCAATTGATCCAATTGGATTTCTTCGAGGAGTTTCGATGCGCGCAGTTATGAACAACTTTCGTTTTCCTTTTCGACTGCTGCAATCCATTCGGGACTCGAAGAAGATTTTGAGAGCGTTTCAACCTCATGTTGTCGTTGGCACGGGTGGATTCGTTTCTGGTCCGCCAATCAGGGCGGCTTACAGGCTTGGTATTCCGATTTTATTGCAAGAGCAAAACAGCATGCCGGGAATGACAACAAAAATCGCATCAAAATATGCGATGGAGATTCACGCTGGATTTCCACTTAATCTAAACGGAAAAGTGAGAGTTTCAGGAAATCCGTTGCGCCAATCGTTGAAAAAAATAAATCCTGCCGATGTTCGGGAAAAAATGGGATTAGATCCCCAAAAAACGACAATGACAATTCTCGGCGGTAGCCAAGGTGCCGCAAATTTAAACCAGAAATTGGAGCAATCTTTGCCAGAATTATTGCAAAATTATGATTTCCAGATAATTTGGCAAACTGGCGAACATTTCAAACCATCATTTTCACATATCAATTTACTTTGTAAATCATTTTTTGATGATATGTCAGCGGTTTATTCAGCCACGGATTTTGCGGTTGCAAGAGCTGGCGCAATCACGATGTCGGAGTTATTTTATTTTGGCATTCCAACGATTTTCGTGCCTTTTCCGTATG
>JADHUZ010000003.1 GCA_016784265.1 Fidelibacterota bacterium | reverse complement strand
CAAACAATTGGAAAATTTCTCAAACGGCTGAATCTATTGGAATGGCACAACCAAATCTATCCAGAAAAATCAAAGAATTAGGGCTGGAAAAACCAGAATTGTTTTGAAGATTTGCGATAGAGCAATCTAACCGATAATTATCTCATCGCGATTCTCAACTGCTGTTTTAACTTGATTTTCGACATCCAAATCCTCTTCCGCTCGTTGTGCTTCAAAAAGTTTGGCTTTTGTTACTGGATGCTTCGGCACAAAAAGTGAACAACAATCTTGGTCCGGTTGAACGGAAATATCGTAAGTTCCAATTCGCGTTGCCACATTTACAATCTCTTGTTTGTCAAATCCAATCAATGGACGCAAAATCGGAATTTTCGTAACTTCTTCGATAACTTCCATATTTTCTACGGTTTGCGAGGCGACTTGCCCAAGCGATTCACCCGTTACAATTGCATGTGCATTTTCGAGTTTTGCTATTTCTTCGGCGATGCGAAACATAAATCTGCGATATAAAACGATACGATATTTTTCTGGGGATTTGACCATAATTTGCTCTTGAATTGGCGCAAGTTCCACCAAAACAAGTTTGATTTTTCTCTGATATCGTTGGAGTAATTCTGCAGTTTCTTCTGCTTTTTCGATAGAAGCACGATTCGTCAACGGCACCGAATGAAAATGCAACGCCACAATTCCCGCTCCTCGTTTGAGTGTGTAATATGCCGCAACAGGCGAATCAATTCCGCCAGAAAGCATCAGTAAAGTTTTTCCCGAAGAACCAACAGGCAACCCGCCAGAACTCGAAATCCGCTCGGTGTAAAAATATGCGCCATCCTCCAAAACATCAACAAAACAAGTCGCATCCGGATTATCAAGATTCACTTTTTTCTGCATCGTTTCGACAATATGTGCACCGATTTTTTCGTTCATTTGCTGTTTGCCGAACAAAAATCGGTTGTCGGCTCGACGAGAAGTTACACGAAACGAATCGAACTCCAATTCCGAAAGCATTTCGATTGCGGCTTTATTCATGGTTTCCATGTCTGCATCCACTTTTGTAGCGAATGCAAAATAGGCAAGTCCAAAAATTTCCTTCAAAACTTCTTCGATTTTTGGGAGATTGTTTTGTCCAGTTTCACTAAGAACAATCACAATTCGCCCTCGTTTGCGTTGTGTTTTTTCAACACAATTTGGACAATCTTTCTTCAAATTAAATTTGATATTATCCTGTAATTGCTTCTCGAACAGTTTCCGATTTGCGCCTTTAATTGCAATTTCGGCATAATGACAAATGATGTGAGTTTTTTCCAAATTTTCTCCTTTTTTGATTCCCTAAAAAATATAGGTCGTCCGTGACATTAAATTTACGAATAAATCCCAACTTATATGTAAATTTTGCTTAATGGAAAAGGCGATTTATTTCATTTCCGATGCACATTTAAGTCATTTGGAAACACAAGACACAAAATCGCGCCGTGAAAAACTGATAGAATTTTTGCAATCCATACACGGTGCAGATGCGTTGTATATTTTGGGAGATTTGTTTGATTTTTGGTTTGATTACAAGCATGTTATCCCAAAATATCATCATCAGATTTTTTGCGGGATTTCTTCCTTGCGAGGCTCTGGCACGAAAATTTACATCTTGGGCGGAAATCATGATTTCTGGTTGGGTGATTTTTTTACTAACCATCTGGATGTCGAAATTATTCCACCGGAACATGAGATCACGATTAATGGAAAACGATTTTTCCTCGCGCATGGCGATGGACTTTTGCCCGGCGACACTGGCTACAAAATCTTGAAATCAATTTTGCGAAGTCGCGTGGCGATATTTCTGTTCAAATGGTTACATCCTGACATTGGATTTAAATTTGCCGAAATGATTTCGCAATCCAGCAGACGCTACAATTCAAGCGAAGATGCAATTGTCGAACGCTTGACTATTTTGGGCGAGGAATTTGCCAAAACAAAATTTAAAGGCGAAATTGATTTTGTTTTGTTCGGACACATTCATCGTCCGCATCAGTTGAATGATGGCAAAAAACGATTTCTAATTCTCGGCGATTGGATGAAATATTTTTCTTATGGAAAATTTGAAAACAACAAACTTTCACTACATTATTGGTCATAAAAAAACGATTGAGATTAAGCTTGAAAAATTCGTGGTTTTTTGGTAAAATTCAGGGATGAATTTTTATTCAAATCAGCACCGAATCGCGCATAAATCATCTTTTTTCGTGAAAACGATTTGGGTGCTCCTAATTCTGATGCTATGTAATTGTGTGCAAAATCAGTTGCTAACACAAGAAGATATCCTTCGCGCCAAAGTAAAATATCAATCCGGAAAGGTCGAGCGTATTTTCGATTTAATCGCTGCCATGAACAACGAAAAGTTGCTTGCAAGCACAAGAGAATCTGCCATAATCGCTATTGGGGAAACGAACGATCCGGTTGGACTTTCTGCTATTGTTGGCCAGTTGCCCAATTTTGCTAAAACAAATTTACAGATGTCAAAAACGGCACTCGAAGTTCTTTCTGCAAGCGGAAACAGGGAATATTCTTTGGCTGTTGTGGCTTCTCTCGGCGAGATAAGATTAGCATATCTTGACTTGCGCAATACATTAATTTCTTCGCTTCAATCCATCCCAGACGATGAAATTATCATTCCGCTCATTGAAATACTCGAATACAGCAAGGAAGATTATTTTTCTGTTCAAACTTCAATTTCAGAAATTTTGGGTAGCATGGACGATCAGCGTGTCGTGCCAATTTTAATCAGCATCGCCACGGATGAAACAGTAAACACCTCTGTTCGCAATCGTGTTATCGAGATGCTCGCAAAGAAAGAGGATCCCGTTGTTGCAGATGCTTTTGCAGACCTTCTGAGCGATCCCGAATCACAGATTTCTGTCCGCGATTTTGCACTGAAATCAATTGAAGATGTCTCCGACGAGCGGATAATTTTGGCACTGATGGAGGCGCATCAACAAAACAAAAAAGATTATTACTCTTTGCTCGATGCTCTTGTTGGGGCGCTTGCAGATTTTCAGGATGTGCGCGCAATACCAACACTGCTTGATATCGTCAAAGACGGAGAAGCGCCTGCAAACATTCGCAAGTCCGCAGTTGAAAAACTATCACTCGTCGCCGATCAACCTGTTATTGATGAATTAATCGTGTTGATGCAAAATCGCGACAATTATTTTTTATATCCGCCGGTTGAAAAACTTATTCGCAGTAAGGGCACAGAAAATGATTTGCAGCAACTTCGGCTCGCGGCGCTCATGGCGCATAAAACAACTTTGGGCGATAAATAATATGAAAGCCTTTTGCATATTCACATTCGTTGTAATGTTTCTCGGATGCGCTTGGATGCCCGGTTTCGGGGGGCGTCCTGAAAACATTGAAGAAAGCGCACCGGAAATTGTTTCCGCAGATACCACCAGATTAGATACAACAAAACAGACAATCAGCGATACTGTCAGCCGGCGACAGATTGAAGATGTTTCCAGACAGATGGGGAAACAATTTTTTCGGGTCGAAAAAGACATCGCTGAAATTCGCAGTGAAATTTCACGATTAAAGCAATCTGTTGCTCATTACGATGTTATCCGACGCTTCGAAGGGTTCAAACGTGAAATATATTCTCTCTTCGATGGCGAAGATGAGCAAACGCACGAAATCGAAATGAACTATGGGACAACTATCAGGGGAAAAATCATAGATCAAGCGTTTGACACCGTTGTGTTGCAAACATCCATCGGCAATCTTCGGCTTGAAAGATCACAAATTAAAACCATTCGCCAGATAGAAAAACCAAAATCAAATTGCGTGCTCGACGGAGAATTGCAAGAGGCTTTTGAAGACAATGTGTTTTCTTTTAGCGGAAAAGTGAAAAACAATGGTGGTGTGCGCGCTGATTTTGTCCGCGTCGTTTTTACGTTATCCGACGAACAAACGAATACTATTTTAACGGATTCGTGTTTTGTTGCCGGCTCCGTTGTTCACTTTCAAAGCGGTGTGATTTCGGACACCTGCCTCGAGCCGGAACAGCGCGGAGATTTTTCAATCCAGATAACACTACCCAAAGAAACAATTTGCGAATATTACACCCATGAAATTCACTGGGATTAAACAGATTTTATTGCTATGAACAAACATCTTAAAAGCCTTGTCTGTGCGCGTTATTACTCTTATATTTTCGGGAGATATATTTTGAATGAAATGGTATTATCGGCAAAAAAACACCAAATAGAAGAGAGAAATTAAAAATGAATATTTTAAAATTATCCGTTGCTTTGGTTTTTGTTTTGGTTCTCGTGCAATGCGGTCCTTTTCGGGCGGTGATGCCGCTTACGCATTCGGCGGAAGAGCGCTTTCTGGCGGCAGATACTACTGGAGCCACGACCAATCTTCAGCCACCTGTTGTTAATTTAGATGAAGACATTAATCGCCATTCTGGGTCAAATTATAATGTTGTGGAGTTAGAATATGAATTTAAAAAACTTCGTGCAGAACTTCGGCATTTACAAACCATTGTTGATAATCTCGAGGCAAAAAGCAACGTTTGGCTTAGTCCGACATCCGCATACGAAAAAGAAATAATACTGAAAAACGGCACACAGATTTATGGCAATATCATCACTCAAGATGTGTCGTCGCTGACCTTGGAAACATTTATTGGACAACTGGTTGTCCCAAAAGATGATGTTCTTCGAGTTGAGAATTTGATAAAATCAAACACTGATGACACCTTCGGTTTTGATTTGGAAACGCACCCGTTTTTAGCAGAAACATTCAATCAATCTTTTACAAAAAATCAGGTGCCTGTCCAGCAAAACATTTTGATTGATGAGTATCCCGCACATTGTGTCCTTGTCGGAAAAATTGACGAATTTCGCGATCGTCTGAATAATACCCGATTTATGGGAACCATCAAAAATGAAGGTGGCGTGCGAGCAGATTTTGTTCGTATCGTTTTTACAATTCGAACCGATTGGAGCGGTTCCACGAAAGATTTCACTGCGTTTGTCAAGGGGTCTGTTTGCAACTTCGAAAACGGAATTGTTTCCGATGCTTCATTGGAATCGGGAGATGCCGGAAATTTTGAAATATTTATTCCTCAAGATTTTGCTACTCACTTGGGCTATACGTACAAAATTGAATGGGAGAATTACGATTAAAAAATCAAACAAATTCCATTTGAAAATAACCGTTTCTGAGACAAAAAGGATGTATCCATGAATTATAAATCGCTCAATATTATCTTGATGTTTTTTCTCGCCTCTTTCATCGTTTCTTCTGCGCAAAACAATTCTGTCGAGCCAGAAAACTTGGGCTTTATTCGCCCTGGGCAGATGATGGACATACCAACAAGCGAAAGTTATCGTTCGCCATATCTGTTTCGTGTCGGCATATCTGCCGAAATGATCCAATTTGACCCTGAGACATTGTGGCGACGCGGGATTTTCTTCGAAAGCGACATCACGCCCAAAATACGTTTTAACACATCCATTGTTCAACCGCCAGTTTCAATCCCTGATACTTTAACAAAAACACAGTTTGGGTTTCATTTTCAATATTTAATTACAAAATTCCATGATTTTAGCATTTCCTGTGGGATTCAAGATTTTGTGGTTGAGGTTGTTGCTTCGAAAGACCAAGCCTCCAGAAACACTACCGGATTTCGAGAAATGGCACCTTTTTTGGTGATCAGCCAGATTAACAGATTTGAAGATTATTTTATTCATTCTTATCTTGGTTTGGGGGGCGGACGGTTTAGCCATGATCTTCAGGGTGAATTAGAAAGCGGCTCTTCGACAGGCTCGCCGATTGGTTTGTTTGCCGGTTTTCTTTTGAGGACAAAATCTGCGCGCAGTCAAAAAGTATGGGATTTTATTGCAGAATACGATGGTGGTGGAATCAATATCGGTGCAAAAATTCCAGTCTTGAATAATTTCTCTTGTTCTGCTGGATTCGTTAATGTAGAAAATCTGCCGCAGTGGGGACGAGAAGAATTCTCTCAGCAAGAAAGTCCAGCCCTTGTGGTCGGGTTTAGCGTTGATTTTCCTCGTCCAAACAGAACGGCCAAAGAACGCAATCTTCCGGAATCACCACTTGTTAGCGGCGTATTTACCGAAAGAGATTCTGTTTCTCTTGGCAAAACTAAAACACCTTCTTTTGAGTCGATAGGGCAAGTTTCTGTGCTGAGAGATTCTGTGCTGTGGTATAAAAACGAGGTTTTCAACTTACAAAATTCTGTAGCAAAACATAGAAAGCAATTAGATGTTTATATTGACTCTATTCGTACGATTAGGCTTTCTCGATTTAATTATGAAAAAAATCTAAATCGCGCATTGCGATATCTTTATGAATCATTGCAACATTATCAAGCAAAGGATTATAGCCGCTCGCTTGAGTTTGCCAATAGAGCAATTGATTTGAACCCAAATTTGGCGTTAGCTTACGCGCGTCGCGGATCAATTTATTACCGCACGGGAGATGTTGGGCGCGCCACGCTAAACTGGCAAATTGCTCTCCGAATCGATCCTGAATTTACCAGCGTCAAGACAAGTCTAACTCAAATACGCAATCAAATGAATCAAAAAAAACTAAATCCGGGTGATAAATAGATGGATCTTGGAACAATATTCGGCATACTGCTTGGTATTGGGCTTGTTCTCTATGCAATTTTACAATTGCTCATGGTAACAGAACCGAATATTAGCATAGCACTTATCCAAATGTTTGATTTCTTTGCAAGCACGCCATCTATTTTAATTGTACTGGGCGGATCTTTGGCAGCAACCTTGATGAGCTTCCCTGTGAAAGAAACTCTTCGTTTTCCAAAAATTATCGCAGCAGTCATGCGAAAAGAGCGAGATAATCCTTCGGCGTATATCGACGAAATTATTGCAATGGCTAAGGCACATCGCAAAAGCTCTTTTGAACTCGAAAATCTCGCAGAAAACGGTATTTCACATCCATTTCTAAAAGATGGTGCCGAAATGATTGTGCAGGGATATTCGGAAGATAAAATCTCTGGGATTATGACCACTCGGATTGAAAGCGACTCATTGCGTCACAAAGCAGATGCGAAACTGCTCGGCTCTGTCGGCAAATATGCCCCTGCGTTCGGAATGATTGGAACTCTTGTTGGCTTAGTTGTTATGATGCAATCGCTCGGCACAAAATCCGATAATCCTATGGGAAGCCTTGCAACTGGCATGGGCGCAGCTTTGATTACTACGCTATACGGCACAATTCTCGCCAATATGTTTTTTCTACCGCTGGGTGAAAAAATTGATAAGTCTGTTGACACAACAAAAAATTTGAAGTACATGATGCTGGAAGGTCTTGTTTTGGTTTTACACAAACAACATCCTCTGTTTGTCAAAGAAAAAATGAATGCTTATTTGCCACCAAGAATGTGGATAGATAGCGTTGACAAGCCCAAAGAGGCGCCCGTCGAAAAAGAAAAAGAGTGAACGGCCAGCATTACAAAAAGCAACTTGGGTCGGATAAGTCAACCAATGACGGAAGTTGGCTTATTACTTACGCCGATACAATGACACTATTAATGACCTTTTTCATTGCGCTATTCGCTATGTCGAGCATTGATTCCGTTAAATACGAACAAATGGTTGAAGCGTTCAACCCAGAAGCCGCTGAAAAGGGGCGCGGCTTTTCTGAAGATTATGGCACGCTAAAAACACTATCGGAAACCCGCAGCGGACTAGAAAAGATCGCCGAAGACATCGAAGGATCTACGGTAACAACAACGCCAGAAGGGGTCAAGTTTACGCTACCAAACGAAATACTTTTTCGGTCGGCTTCATCCGATCTTACGCCAAAATTTATTGATATTTTACATGAAATTTTACCAGAAATTAGACAATCGGGAAGCCCAATTGCTGTTGTAGGACACACCGACAACACACCAGTTTCTGACAATCTCGCATGGTCTTCCAATTATGATCTTTCCGGCGCAAGAGCAACACGCGTCATCGAGCACCTGTTATACATGGGCGCAACACCAATCGTTCGTTCGCCTGCGGGCAATTTTCCTCGATTTCAAGTACGTGGTTTCGGTGAATATTTTCCTGTTACCGATAACAATTCACAGGGCAATCGTGCAAAAAATCGTAGGATCGAAATGATTTGGTTGAGAAACGAACCAAAGTAATGTTAACCATTTGTGAATTTCCGTGTTTTTTGTATTTTTAATGGGGGAATTATGGGGGTAAAAATGGCATTTTGTCAAAATCTTAGCAAAAAAAGATACCGCTTTTCACTATTGTGCGTCTTTTTAATAAACTTGTTCGCTGTTTGTCTTTTGAGCCAAAATCTTGGGATTTTGGAGCAACAAATTCTCATCGAGCAAAACATTCATGAAAAAATTGAATCAGCGTTGAATAAGTTGCTGGATAGCGATTTTATCGTTTCTGTTTTTGCTGAAATTAAATTCGTTCCTGTCGTGGAGCAGGAAAGTGTTGTCGAGGGAAATGGTGGCGTTTTTCCGGAGCAATCTCTTGTTCCACCCTCATCATTTTCGTTGAATTCAACTCCTGGGATGCCATGGCAATTACCTGCCGTGGGAGATTTGCCGGACGAAGTGTCTTCGGAAAATTATCTCACCGAGAGTGAGGAGCCTTCTGATGCAGATGAAAAATCCGAAGTAAAGCCACGCTCGTACAAACATCTTTTTGAACAGTTGCCACAAATTATACGATTAACTATTCACGTTTTTCTTTCGTCGGAAATCACACCACAAACCGAAGAACAAGTGCGATATGTGATTCAAAAAGTTTCAGGTTATGACGGCGATCGTGGCGACGAGTTAGATATTCAACATGCGCCATTTTCTGCCGACGGCTCTCTTGCTGTGAACGATGTTATGGTTCACCAATTTGGAGAAAAAATTCACGAAATGGAAAACGCGCTTGACGACTTAAGGCAAAAATCTGCGCTGAAAGATTCGCTCTTGCTTTATCGAAACCTTTCGCTTTCTCCGGAAAAAATCATCGCAGATAAAGATATTTCTATTCGTGAGTTGGAATCTGAAAATACGCTTCTTAATCAACAAGTTGAAACGTATTTGGGGAACCTTTCGCTCATTGGTAGCCGTGTTGACAGTCTCGAAAAACGTAATAACAGAGTTGTTTCTAATCTCCAAAAAGAGCGTCAAAAAATGGAACAAACCATTACAGAACAAGAGGAAATGATTTCTGTGCTTGACAAAAAATCATTGTCTCGAACAGAGAGCGGGGCTTTCGGCGGTGGCTATAAAATGCTAATTGCTTTGGGTGTTGTTCTATTTATCGTGTTTGTAGCGCTCCTTTTGTTTGTCATTCGGCGGTGGACGCACAAAGAAATTGCACCGTCTCCCGCACAGCAACAAGGAAACGGCGACACGCCTTCAACAAAAAAAGTAGATCCCGCCGTGCTTCGACGCGATGTTGCCGCCTTACGAAATCAGGTCGTCGCGCTGTCTGTTGGAAATCCTGATACAGCAAAACGAATTATGGGAGACTGGCTTATGGATGCAGGATCTAATGGTGGCGAAAAACCAGCAACCGCAGCAATGGAGGAGACTCAATAATGGCAGAAATAACACCAACAGGACATCAAAAGATTGCAATTATTTTTCAAACTCTCGGGCAGAATCTCGCTTTGTCCGTTTTCAAAGACTTAAAAGAAGACGAGATTCAGAAGGTTCGCAAAGAAATGGAATCGCTTGAAAAATTTTCTCTGTCTGTCCGAAAAAAAATCGTCGAAGAATTTTATTTCGAATTTCTTTCGGATAAATTCAAATCCGACGATACCAATCAACCCTTTGAATTTTTGCAACATTTATCCGAAGATCAAATTTTTTACCTACTGAGAAACGAGCCTGTGCGCGTGATCGCTATCGCGATTGCTCAGGTAGATGTAAAAAAGCAATATCGTGTAGTTAAAATGTTTACACCGGAAGAACAGGCAAAAATTATGGTAACGGTTGGCGATCCGGGCGATTTGCCGTACGAAGGAATGCTGTCCATTGCAGCAGATTTACGAGAAAAATCTCATGCGTTGCCACCGGACGTATCTTACGAAAAGGGCGGCAGTGAAAATCTTGCAAAAATGATTGATCTGATGGGCATGCGAGCCGGACAGCAATTTTTTGAACGTCTGCAGAAAGAAAATCCGGATCTTGCAAAAGAAGTCAAAAAACACCATCTTCAGTTTGAGGACTTGAAATACCTTCCTGATGAAGAGCTGCGCGAGGTCTTTAAGGGTGTTGAGGCAAGAGATATTGCGCTTTCGTTAAAAGGACAACTCAAAGATCTTGTTGATAAAATCATCAGCGTACAACCGGAAAAAGTGAGGATGATCTTGGAGGATGAGATGGATTTGGTGAGCGGGCCACAACTCCGCCGTGTTGTTGAATCTGCCCAAAACACCATTCTTTCTCGTTTGCGCGAAATGTCTGAAGAGGGAAAATTAAATCTTGAGGATTATTTAGAGGGTGATTTTATCGAATAGCCAGACAAGACACAACGTTTTTTTGTTGCTCTTGTTTTTCGTCGATTTAAATTATATAAAATTCGGATATTGTTCAAATGAGATGGTTTTTACGATCTAAAATTCACAAAGCAATCGTTACTGCGGCAGATGTTGATTATATCGGCAGCATAACGATTGATGAGGATCTTGTCGAAATGGCAGGATTCATTGTTGGAGAGAAAGTCCTTGTGGCAAGCAATACTTCCGGTGCTCGGGCGGAAACTTATATCATTGCTGGAAAACGCGGTTCATGTTCAATCGAAATGAATGGTGCTGCCGCACATTTGATCAAATCCGGAGATGAAATTATTATCATGGGATTTGAACTTTCAGACAAGCCGATAAAACCTCTCGTTGTGCTTGTTGACAAAGAAAACAAATTTGTCAGATATTTATAGCCGCTGTCCACAGTGCGGCAAACGATTTATTTGCGAAATCGCTCTCGGGAAAAAGGCATGTTGGTGTATGAAAGTTTCGCCAAGAAAAACGAAGAAAACATCATCGTGCTTGTGTCGTGATTGCCTACAAAGACAAAAACCAACAGAAAATCATGTTGCTTAAAATCTATTCCGCATTCGTCTTCCTGGCTTTGTTGGGATTACGAGTTTTGCGCTTGCTTTCCAAAAAAGCAAAATCCATGCTTCGCGAGCGAAAAGAAGATTTTGCATCGCTTCTGCCGCGCATACAAGCGCTTGACGCAAACAAAAATAAATTATGGCTTCATGCCGCTTCCGCTGGAGAATACGAACAAATCAAGCCGATTCTCGACAAAATTGACCGCTCCGAATGGAATACAATTTTGACCGTTTTTTCGTCAACTATTTACCAACATGCGAAAAATGATCACCGCGCTGATATTGTAACCTATCTCCCTTTCGATACAAAGAGAAATGCACGCAAATTTGTTCGGCTTATTTCCCCTGAAAAATGGGTGATTTCCCGCCATGATTTATGGCCTTATCATCTAATCGCTGCAAAAAATTTTGGTGCGAAAACTGCTCTCATTAACGCAAATTTACACAGAAATTCAAGGCGATTTTTGCTAACAGCGTTTCATAAAAATCTATTCAAAAACGTTGATGCTGTTTTTACAATGAATTCTATCTCAGCAAAGCGATGGGCACAATTTTGCGATAAAGAAAAAATTGTTGTTGCCGGAGATACACGATTCGATCAAATTGTGCGCCGAAAGCAGAAGTTTTCCGGGTTCGCGCAACTGGAAAATTCAACAAGTATCGTTTTTGCAAGTTTATTAAAAAGCGATGAGCCGATTGTTTTCCCTGTTATTCGACAATTGCTAAAAGATCGGCCGAAGTGCTTAATTGTTTTGGTTCCTCACGAACCTGATAAAAAATCAATCCGGCGATATGTAAATTTTTTGGAAAGAAGCAACGCAACATATTCAAAATGGAGTCGTTTTCAAAAAGATAAGCAGATTTTGCTAATTGATGTTGTTGGCGTTTTGCCTGATATCTATCGCCATACAAACATTGCATACGTTGGTGGTGGCTTTGGCGCAGGAGTACATTCTGTCATTGAGCCGGCTGTTTACGAAAATTTTATTGCGTTTGGTCCAAATTTTGGCATTTTGGAAGAGGCAATAGAATTGGTAAATTTAGGGTTCGTTCAAGTCGTTCAAACGAGCGAAAGCCTGCTTGCTTTCGTGAATAAATCGTGCGGCGAGAAAAGAAATGTGGCGGTTTCGTCGTTTGTGAACGAAAAAACAGGGGCTGTTGATAAAATTTTAAAGTGGATAAACAATGATTGATAAAACAATAAAAAATAGATTGAAGAGAATAAAACTTGTGATTAGCGATGTTGACGGCGTGTTAACCGACGGCGGAATATACATTAGCAAGGAACAAGAATTAAAAAAGTTCTGCCCCGCTGATGGCTTGGGCATCGCGCTGTTGCGTGCGGCTGGGATTGCTTTTGCCATGATTTCTGGGAGAAAATCGGAGGCAACGGAAAAGTGGGCTAAAGAATTAGATCTTGAAGACGTGCTGTTTCAAACGCCGAAAAAAATAATTGTTTACGAAGAGTTAAAGAAACGATTCTGTTGTTCCGACGAAGAAATCGCATACATCGGAGACGATTTAATTGATTGGTTGCCAATGCAAAAAGCGGGGATAAAAATAGCACCGCTCAACGCACGAAAAGAGATCAAAAAAATTGCGGATTACATAACGCCCAATCCTGGCGGTGATTGCGGCTTTCGCGATGCGATAGATTTTATTCTGTACGGCGCGGGACGCTTTGAAGACGCTCTGCAAAAAATCATGAAAGAAAAATATGGCGCAGAATAAAATATGGGTTTTTGCCTGCATTGCGCTCATCATAGCATGCCGACAACAAACAGAAGTTCACGAGCCGGAAAACAGCGCTCTTATTCCCAAAATGGAAAGTTGGGAGTCCAAAATTTCTGTTTCGACTGAAGGTCGGCTCAATGTTGTCGTGTCCGCGGGACACACCTTTCAATATCCAGAAGATCCGATTATTAATTTTGAAGACGAAATTTCTGTGGATTTTTACGACCAGAAAAATGGACATATTTCCAATTTAATTGCCAACACGGCAACGCTGAACAAGCAAACAAACGATATGTATGCTTTTGGTAACATTTTTGTAAAAACAGATAGCGGGCTTGTGTTACTGACAACTTCGCTCTTTTTTGATTCGCAACAGGAATGGATTTATACAAAAGATAGCGTGGAGTTCCGCACAACAAAAGATACATTGTGGGGCGTTGGATTTGAATCGGATGTGAATCTTGAAAATTGGAAGATTGAAATGCCGACAGGAAAGTTTAAGCAAGATTAAAATGAGCGCGCTGCAAACTAATAATTTATCTCGTCGATTTGGGAAAAAAACAGTTGTCAGAGATGTTTCTGTTTGTGTAGAACGTGGTGAAGTTGTCGGGTTGCTCGGTCCAAATGGCGCGGGAAAAACAACGACTTTCAATATGACTGTCGGATTTTTAAAGCCTCACGGAGGCAACGTGTTTTTGGAAAACCACGATATCACAAATCTGCCGATGTATAAAAGAGCGCGGAGCGGAATAGGATATCTTCCACAAGAGTCTTCTGTGTTTTCAGGGCTTACAGTTTCTCAAAACCTACATATCGTTTTGGACAGACTCTCTTTTTCCAAACAAGAAAAACACGAAATTGTGCAACAACACCTCAAAGACTTCCGGCTGGAAAATCTAAAAGACCAAAAAGCCGCATCTCTTTCTGGTGGCGAGCGACGCAGAACAGAGGTTGCGCGTGCACTCGTGGTTAATCCAAAGTTTTTGTTGTTAGACGAGCCATTTGTCGGTATTGATCCAATCACGGCAGAGGACTTGCAATCGATCATCAGAAATTTAGCAAAAAGAAATATCGGCATTCTCATAACGGATCATAATGTTCATGAAACTTTGGCAATTACCGACAGAGCATATTTGCTCGTTGATGGAAAAATTGTCCGAGAGGGAACCGCCGAAGACCTTGCAACAGATCGCTTTGTCAAGGAAAAATATCTCGGTGAAAAATTCGTTTTGCAGCGATGATGTCTAAATTAAAACAATCGCAGTCCCAAAAACAGCGGATATCTCCTCGACAAATTTTAACAAGCAAGTTGTTGCAAATCAATAGACTTGCAATAGAACAACGAATTTATCAAGAAATGGAAAAAAATCCATTTCTCGATTCGGTTGAACAGGAAGAAGAGGACGTAAATCCAGACGAGCAGGAAAACACCGAAGAGTTTGACATTGAAGACTTTTTCCCAAATTATGATGATTCTTTTCCTGCCAGCTCGACCCAAAAATCAACTGATATGTTTACGTTCGTGCCAAACGAAAAAACGCAAGCCGACTCTTTGTTTGAACAATTGCGGGATTACAATTTGGACGAAACAATGCATCAAATTGCCGAGCAAATTGTGTACAATTTGGATAAAAACGGATATTTTGTGATGCACCCGGAAGTAATTGCCGGCAACATTTCTACAGATAAACATCTGGTGCTTCGAGTTTTAAAAATAATTCAAAAATTAGATCCACCCGGCATTGCCGCGCGAGATTTAAAAGAGTGTTTGCTAATTCAAGCAAAGCGCGCGGAAAAACCACAGGTTTATGATTTTATTAAGGAACATTTCGATAATTTCGCAAACCGACGGTTTGAATCTATTTACGAACAAGGCATAACCAAAGAGCAAATCCAGCAATATTCGGATGTTATTTCTCATTTTAATCCGCGTCCGGGCGAAGACAGCACAAATCCAGCAACAAACCAAGTGCTTCCAGATCTGCTTCTGGAAATCTCATCACAACGGAATAAAATAACAACACTGAGCGATAAAATTCCGAACTTGCAAATCAATCCTGTTTATTTGAACATGATGCAATCACTAAAAAAAATGGATCCGAACTCAAAATCCTTTTTAAAAGAAAAGTTTATTTCCGCAACACAATTTATACAATCGCTGGCTGAACGAAAACAAACGATTGTCCGTGTCGCGGAAGCCATCATAAAAAAACAGAAGAAATTTATTGAGACAGACGGAAAAACCATCGAACCTCTGACAATGAGTGAAATCGCTAACGATATCGAGATGGATTTGTCAACAGTAAGTCGCGCAGTAAACGATAAATTTATTCAAACGCCTTTTGGTGTGTTTGAGCTTCGAGCATTTTTTACAACTCATAAAATTCATGAAAACTCCGAAGCAACCAATGCAATGGTCAAAGAGCAAATTAAAATACTTGTTGATTCTGAAAATAGCTCTCATCCTCACACCGATGAAAAAATATCCAAACTGCTTTCAAAAAAAAGCTTGAAAGTTGCAAGAAGAACTGTTGCAAAATATCGTGAAATTTTAGGAATTTTACCGTCTCGATTTCGGAGAAAATTATAGGAAAATCTATGAAAAAAATACAATCTACAACAATCCTCGCTGTGCGAAGCGGAAAAAAAATCGCTATCGGCGGGGATGGACAAGTTACTTTTGGTGACACGGTTTTAAAAGGCAAAGCTGTTAAAATACGCAAGTTGTTTGATGGTCGTGTTCTTGCGGGATTTGCCGGTGCAAGCGCCGATGCTTTTGCACTTTTTGAAAAATTTGAAGCGAAATTGGAAGAATTTAGCGGCAACTTACCGAGGGCGGCTGTTGAACTTGCAAAAGAGTGGCGCATGGATAAGGTTTTGCGCCAGCTGGAAGCCATGTTAATCGTTGCTGATGTGAAAAACATGCTTTTAATTTCTGGTGACGGCAACGTGATTGAGCCTGATAAAAATATTCTCGCAATCGGCTCCGGTGGTCCTTATGCGCAATCTGCCGCAGAAGCACTGATTAGCCACACAAAACTGGACGCAGCTCAGATTGTTAAAGAAGCCATGAAAATTGCCGCGCATACTTGCATTTACACAAACAAAAAAATTAAAATTCTGGAATTAAAATGAACGATATCTTGATACCGA
>JADHUZ010000002.1 GCA_016784265.1 Fidelibacterota bacterium | reverse complement strand
TTTTACTTCCGCTGTTATCACCATACCACGCTACTTCGTCTATGTTGTTGCTGCCTGCGTATTTGGTTTGAGACGAACGGCCGTTCGTCTCTACTCCACCGCGGGCGGCGTATTCCCATTCTGCTTCTGTGGGTAATCTATAACTCGTACCCGTTTTCTTGTTTAACTTCTTTAAAAACTCTTGAATATCGTTCCAACTTACTCTTTCAACCGGCAAATTATCTCCTTTCCATTTACTCGGGTTATTGCCCATTATCGCTTTCCATTGTTTTTGGGTTACCTCTGTGGCACTCATATAAAAATCACTCACTGTTACCGTATGAATCGGTTTTTCATCGCTGTCTCCATTGTTACTGCCCATTTGGAAAGTTCCACCTTTTACGAAAACCATATCGAATACTTTTATTTCTAATTGTATTGTCCAGCCGTGTAAATCTCGTAGTTCTAAAACGGGCTCCCACCAGATAAAATGATCTTTGCCCGGCTTTACGTTTTCAAGTCTGCCTGCAATCACAGTTGGTATTATCGTGCCACCGTCTGTCATCGTGCTACCCATAAACAAAGGTCCGCTTTCCTTATATGCTGTTACAGAAATATCGTAAGTTGCATCTTTATCACCACTTAAATCGTAATGTATTACCACTCTGCTGTTTTCTATTTTTTGGGTTATATTGGTTATTTGTTGTGCAAAAGCCCAACCACTAATTACGCAAATTACACCAATTAATAATATTGTTTTTTTCATATTTTTCCTTTTTCAACCACAGATTTCGCTAATTACACTAATGAATAATATTGTTTTTTCATTAGTTTATTGTCTTTCATTTTATTTAACTCCTACGGAGTTTATTACAATTTTAATCTCTTTCTACAAATATTTAATCCCTACGGGATTTATTAATGCTTTCAATTCCCTTCTTTCATTTTATTTAACTCCTACGGAGTTTATTACAATTTTAATCTCTTTCTACAAATATTTAATCCCTACGGGATTTATTAATGCTTTTAATTTCATTCTATAAATATTTAATCCCTACGGGATTTTTACCTGAAATTTGTCGTTGCATCGTCTATACTTTTGACTCCGTAGGAGTCCCATATTTATAGAAATATCACTCACCACCAATCTTATTTTTTCTCCAAATTCTCTTTCAGTTCTTCGGTTTTTTCAATCACAGATTCCGTTTTGGATTTGACATTGTCAATGAGTTCTTCCGCATTTTTTGGCAATGTTTGCCCCGTGAAATGTAGATACAGCAAATACACAACAATCAATGCGACTACAATGAGTAGCAGTTTGAACAGTTTTTTCACCACACCAAAAAATACGAGTCCAGCCAACACAACGGCAATCCCAATGTAAAGCGGATTGCTCAAAATGGTTTGATACAGTTCGTTAAGAATTTCCATAATTTCTCCTTATTGTTTACAATAACAAAGACACAGAGCAGGGGCGACACGCGTGTCGCCCCTACAAATGTTTCGCGCCGTCGCCCACACGAAATCATCACGCCCTTGTGGCAAATATGCGATTATTCCATTTCTTCGAAAAAATCATCAGCGTGTTGTTTGATTACCTTTTGGACTTCATCTGGCAAATCTTTGATTTTTTCGAGTTCTTTTGCAAAGGCTTCGGTGTCTAATCGCGTTAGCGAATAACGCGTGTTTTCTTTTATGCAAGCGTGTCTGTCCACAATCATCGCGCCTCTCAGTTCCATTTTCGTAATCGTAATCAAACCCTGCTCAATCACTTGTTCCATGTGTTCTTGGTCGGGGTAATTTCCCGAAGAAATAGATTGTTGATATTGCTCCAGTCTATTATTGATTTCTGTAGAAAAGTTCTTCGCCAAATTGGCTCTTGCTTTTGCATCAGCGGCATCTCGTGCCAATCCAACATCGCGAACATTTGTTACAGAACCCACGCCGTAAAACGCCTTGTCCTTGAAAGCGGCACCGCCTTTTTCCACCCAATCAGGATGATCTTTGCAAGTAACAACAAAAGATGTTTGACCGCCGCAATTCATCAGCGTCAAACCAAATGCGATTATTATCGCGAATACAACTGTTTTTTTCATTTTATCTCCTTTGTGCTTCCGCACTGTTTAGTTTAAAAAATTAGCGAACCGTTTTGAAAAATAGGTTTTCTTCCGCTCGTTCGCTCAGCGGAATTTTTGTTAACCAGCGTGCCAATTCTTGTGCCGCTGTCCTTTTTTGCATTGTTTGAAAAAGGAAAAAATCTTCTGAATTTCCAGTGAATGGAATTTTGTTTTTCGTGGCAATAATTTTCACAAATTCCATGCACTCGTCCTGCCCTTCGAGCAATTGCGCTGTGAAAGAATAATTGCTTTTTTCGGGTATAACCGTCGTATTTCCAGATTGGATAAAATTATCCGGTTCATTATCATTTGGGAATAAAATATACACCGGCGCATCATTGTCGCATTTGGACTGGTTGAAAATCGTGATGTAGCAATCTTGGGTCGGCGTGATTGAAATTTCCATTTTTTCGCCATGTGAAAATACAGGTTCATTCAAATTTGCCTGAATGTGAAAACTTGGATCAGACTCACCTTTGTCTTTTTTCACTTTTACTTTTTTGATGACTCGCACGACGAGAATTGGCGGTTTTCCTTCGCCCTGCAAAAGATTTTCATTGGTCCAAACTTCGTCTTTTGCCTCAACAATATGTCCCGCAGAAACCGATTGTGAAAAATCGGCGATATCCATTTTTCCGCCGGAATCTTGATAAATAAACATACTGCTCGAAATTCTCTCACCGACTGCCAGCAAAATTGCCGCTGTGTTTGCGCGCTCGGTTGCGATTTGTTGTGCTTTTTCGTAGGTGATATTCACCATCTGCGCCTCGCCCATTGTCTCTATCCAGCCACCGCCCAATTTGCGCGGATAGATGGATTCTTGCTCTTGATATTCCGATGTTGGTTGAAATTCCGGTGTTTCTTCGGTGCGTGTTTCAGGTTTTATATTCTCTGGTTTTTTATCTTTCTTTTCGGGAATTTTTTCAATTTCTTCCATTTCCTGAAACATCGCTTCGGCACCTTGCTCGATTTCTTCCGGTGTCCTTTTGGGCTTTTCTGGCTTACGAGATGCACACGAAAAACCAATCAAGGCAATCAAAATGATGATAAAAAGATTTGTCCTGCTTGAAGGAAGAATATCAAATAGTATGGTTTTTTGGTCGTTTTTCAATTTAACCCCTTGTTAAATATAAGCATAATTTAGTCATAAATTGGGTTTGTTGCAAAATTAATACTTCACTAAAATTTTATCTGGTTGATTGCCGAGCCGTTGTGGCATTTGCTCGCGGTTGTGCATTCTTCGTGCGAGATACGGTACTTTTTCTTCCAAATAATCACCAAGTTCCAAAGCCGTAATTTTTTTATTTCTATTTGCATCCGCATCGCCACTCAATCCTTTTAAGAAAAAATAGGTAAATAATCCATGCGCTTCTTCGGCATGCCAAGAACTGACTTGCTCACCTGAAGATGACGAAAACACGGTGCCGTTTTCCAAAATGGCTTGCGGACCTTCTACTGTGATAAAAATTGGACTAATTTCACCGAGGAGGTTTCCTTTTTCCGAAGCACCGCTGAAACATGCGTCCAGCACAACTGTAATGTGTTTTGCATTGATGCGATTCAATGATCCATAAAATTCATCCAGCGAATAGCCAGTTTGTTTGGCATAACTTGGATCGCAATCATAAGGCACGAAAAAGGCTTTTTTTGATTCTGGGTCAGGCGCACCGTGTCCGCTGTAAAACACAAAAACTTCCGAACTGCCGTCGGGCATCACAAAATTATTCAATTGTGCTTCAAAAATTCGCTTAAATGCCGCTTGTGTGGCGTTTTCGTTTATTTCAAATAAGATGTTTTCTTCCTTGAATCCGAGTGTTTTTGTCAAATAATCACGCATCGCAAAAGCATCGTTGAGCGCAAAATCAACATCGGGCACATCGGGATTTTGATATTCGCTGATTGCGATAATAATCGCCACACCATCGTGTGTTTTGATTTTCGAGCGCGGAATATTTTTATCCACATCGGAATAGGGATATGGCTTCACCGATGGCGCGGATTCTTCCTCCATTTCCTGAAATATTTCTTCTGCGGGTTTCCAGCCTTTTGGATGAATTTCCACTTTTTTTGCCGGGCTTGTGCCTTCAAAAGTTTGCCCGAAAATGATGATGCTCATCGTTAAAATTGCTAATTTTTTCATGGTTTTAAATCTCCATTTGTTTGGTTCGAGTTTTCTTTTGTGCTTTGCCATTCGAGCACGAGTTCATCCAAATACACCGAACCGTTGTTCTCCCCGACAAATTTGATTTCGGCTTCCCCGGAACCTGTTATATTCCACGATTGATGAGTCCAGCCAAATTCTGATGTGTTCCACACCAATTCGTCGTTCCAATAAAAATATAGCATTCCATAGCCCGAGTATGGTTTGTTTGCATAAAATGACATTTTCTGTCCATCTTCAACCGATATTGTTCTCGTCAAGATGTTTTGATCCCATAAATCGGTCGTCGTGGATTTTGCGCAATTTCCGATATAACCGTTGGAATCCACAACCCAGCCGTTGTTGTTCCAATCGCTCAAATTATTGAAATTTTCATCAAGCACAATCGTCGTCGAAAGCGAAAAATAATCATTGCTGTAATCATAAGTTAAAGAATTGCTCGTATCTGTAATTTTAATTTTGTAATAATCTGAAACTGCATAACTTGATGAAATCGTCCACGAATAAGTTCCGTCGTTATATTCGCTGTTGTCAATAGTCGCGTAGAAACTTCCGTTTTTGTAGAGTTCGATTTTTACATTATTCCCAATATCTTCACTTGTCCATTGAATAGTGTGCGATGAACCCAATTCCCAATTTTCATCGCCATTTGGTGATGTGATGGTGATTGTTGGATTCATGGCCGCCGAAAGCGAAAAATAATCATTGCTGTAATCATAAGTTAAAGAATTGCTCGTATCTGTAATTTTAATTTTGTAATAATCTGAAACTGCATAACTTGATGGAATCGTCCACGAATAACTTCCGTCGTTATATTCGCTGTTGTCAATCGTCGCGTAGAAATCCCCGTTTTTGTAGAGTTCAATTTTTACATTATTCCCAATATCTTCACTTGTCCATTGAATGGTGTGCGATGAACCCAATTCCCAATTTTCATTGCCATTTGGTGATGTGATGGTGATTGTTGGATTCAGGATGTGATGAATTCCCGAGCCTGCAAGTGCGATGTTTACTTCTGGTTTTTCCGGATCATTGGAAAAAATATTGACTTGTCCGGAAACATCACCAAGGTTAAGTGGCGCAAAGAAAATATTCAAATCCGTAAAATCGCCGGGCAATAATATCTTTTTTGGAGGATTCGCAGAAAATCCCTCGCCCGCGATTTCCACATTTTGGATAGTAAGCGTACTGAAACCCGTGTTGGTAATTTTTACTGTTTGAGTCGCCGTTTCGTCCAGAACGACATCATCAAAATCCACAGAATTTTCCGATAGATGGATGTGCGGATCGCCTGTCATGTTGAAAATATCGGTGAGCATCCGTTGCGGAGAAATTTCCTCACACGCGAGAAAAAAGATTGCAAAAATAGAAAGTGAAATTATTGTTTTCATCGCTTGCTCGGAATATGGTAGATCAAACGAATTTGTGCGACAAGATTTGCCGCTAATTTGCCGTTCACATATTTTGTTGATATTTCAAGATGATATTTCCTAAAAAGCGTGAGATTCAACCCAATTTGTGCAAATAATCCAGAATTAGAAACCGCCGAATGCGTGTATTTCGTTTCATCAACCGGTGGTGCTTCGCCAATTCGAAATCTTGCTGTTTCATATCCGATGCCGACGGTTGGATAAAAAATGATAAAAATCGGTAAAATCGCATAGTTCGCAGAAAGCGCAACGCCCTCGTGATATAGCGACACATCAGTCGGGTTATTCAGCACTGTTTGATAATCTGTGTTATTTTCAACCCATTGCGGATTCAACCGATAATTATCAGCAAAAAAATTCAAATCGAATGAAAACGGCAATTTAACAATTTTCAAACCGCCGTTCCAGTGGGATTCATGTGGATTAGCAAATTCGCTCACAAAATGATTAAATTGATCCTCATAAATCGCAGTTGCTCGTGAACCAAGATACATGGAAAATCCATTCGCACGTTTTTTTGTCAACCGATTGCCGACAAAAAGAGACATAAACATGCCGCTAATTGTTGCCATTCTTTTTCCTTTGACTTTAATAACGAGCTCATCAGCAATCAATTCTTCGCGTTCTTTTAAAACTTCCCAAAGAATTCTTTTTGGTCCGCGCCCTTGAATGCCACTTCCGACATCGCCTTTGACTTTTCTGGGTTTGATATCGAATGTAAATCCGCCATCTGTTGAAACTTCGAGCCAGATTTTATACATCGCACGGGGCGAAACATTCCCTACCAAAGAGTAGGAAATGACAATCGAGCCGTTTTGTTTTACAGAAAAATCAACATCACTGATGTTTTGCGAAAATATAGTTCCGGTCAAAAATGCAACAAATATCAGAAATTTCGCTTTGTTCAATTGTACTTTTCTCCTTTTTTATCGTCTAACCAACGCCAAATGCCGTATTCGCAACCAAAATCACATCTTGAATATTGACAGTCTCCTTGTTTTTTTGTTTGAAATTTAGGATGACCTCTCGTTATCTCCGTTTGTTTTTTTCAAGATACGATCTGTGACACTTTTGTAAATTTCCGGATTAATTCCGGATTTTTCCAGTTCATTCAAATGTTTTTCTATCAATTGAATATCTCCACGCTTTGCAGGTCCAGAAACCGCAGAAAAACCATTTTCAAAATAGTTATTGATTGTGGATTGAACCAACGGTTGTAAAATTTTGTTAATTTGTTTTTCGGGCAAACCTGTTTTTTCACCGATTGCTTTCGCATAGTCCAGCAAACCAATCATTAAATTTGATGCAACAATCGCCATCGCATGATAAAATATCCTGTTTTTCGCAGAAATCGAAAAATGTTTTCCTCCAATTTTCTGAATTAAATCCAGCAATTTTTCTGATGAATTTGGTTCAACCGCCCAAAATATTTCATCAAATCGGCTCGAGTCAATCGGTTCTTTTGGGAAAGTCTGCAACGGATGCGCTGATTCTATTTTGTGAGCAGTAGATTGCACAAACACAGAAGCAGAACAAGTGATTATTTTTCCGCTCACAGAATCTGGAATCCCATCTATCACAGATTGTAGCACATCATCCGGAACTGTTACAAAAATCCAGTCAGAATCGTGAATATCATCAGTTTCAGTAAATCTGTTTTTTTGTAAAACTGCAGAAATATGTTGCCCCAACGCACCTGCACCGATGATTGAAAATTTTTCCATTATTTGTTTAAAACCGAAAAGATAAACCCGCGACAAACCGATGCGTTTGATACGTTTCCATCACATCGTCTGCTTGAATTTGTTTCCATGTTGCGAATGAATATGCGCCGTTGAATTCGACTTTTGAATCCAGCAAGATTCCATAGCCGCCGGAAAAAATAGTCCTGTCTTCTGCATTTTCAAGATACGGTGTTGGAAGATATTGGATGCCTCCGCGCAGTCGTAAATCAACGATTGGCAACAGAAATTCAAATCCTGTTTTGATGCTCGAATTGGCATATAAATTTTGTCGCAACAAACGATTTTCTTCGGTATCCCACGCGATATCATACGTGTCCAATTTCATTTGCGTCCAATCCACATATTCTATTTCTCCCAAAAGCGTAATCCATCCTGCTTTGAGGAAAATTCCAGCGTTCATCCGCGCTGGACCAATCATTTCATAATCAAAATTCCAGATACTGTCGTTTTCCGCCCACTCTTCGTTAATCGCGATAAATTGCGGTGATCGGATTTTCCAGCCAAATTTCAAATTTTCATCCATTTTATACTGCAATCCAAACTCGATACTTGTGCCACTGTATTCATAATTGCTTTCGTCCAGAGCGCCATTTTCCTCCGCAACAAACGCATTTTTACCGCCGATAAACGAAATCGAACCGCCGAGGTTCAATTGTTTGTTTAATTGAAAACCGAAAGCGGCGATTCCATTTGTCATCTGTCCAGAGGTCAAATAATTCTTCTCGTCGCCACCCTGCGAAAACTCGGAAATATACTGATATTGAACGGGTGTAAAATATCCAAAACCAAATGTGACCGGACTATCTTTTGATGAAAGCGGCATGACAAAAGCAAAGCCGTCCAAGCCCGTTTTTGAAATTTTGCTATGGAATTTCTGCTCCAAAACGTTGACATCTGTTTGAAATTTTCTTTGAAATATGCCGCCAGAAATCTCAAAATAATTGATATTTGCCAAACCCGCTGGATTCGAATACAGCGCAGAATAGTCATCGCATCCAGCCACAAACGCATCGCCCATCGCATGGCTACGAATTCCAACCGACGGGATTTGATAAAAAGTTTCGACCACATCTTCCCAATATTGAGAAAACGCAATCGTTCCTCCAAAGATGATTATCAGAATATATTTTTTCATTTTATGAGTGTCTTCTTTTTTTTGTTCGTTTCTTCTTTTCTTTTTTATCGGATTTTGATTCGTCCGATTTTGTCGAATTGGAATTACTGTTTGTGTCTCCTGAATTCGGCGCACTAATTGTCGGAATCTTTGTATCGGATGTTGTCGGAGTCAACACAGGTACTGTCGTCGTCGTTTGCGGATTCAAATATGGATTCTCATCATCATCGTGGTGCGACGAAGATCGTCTGCGGAATGGTCGCCGCCGGTTTTTTTCAGATTCGGTAGAAGTGGACGAGTCGTAGTAATAATCACGATTGTCAATGATGATAATCTGCGGGTAATAATACGAATCCCAATAATAGTAATCGTATGGCGAATGTCCCCAATAGTAACTGAACTGATATTCCCAATAATTATCACTGTACCACCAATAATCCCAATAATTATCATCGAACATCCACCAAAAATCGCTGTAATAATACGGGCGGTGATGACGATACGGTCTGTAATTCCACCGGTAATTATCCCATGGATCAGCGCTATGAAATCTCGAATGTAACCGCCATTGATCTGCGTAAAAATCGTAGTCATCATATAATTCTCTGCCGCGCCACTGTTCCGAAGTTGTTTCAGTTTTGGGCTTTGGCTTTTTAATCGGATTTTTACCGTGATAGCCGTGAAAATAGGAAACTTCCCCTTTGTGAACGAAACAAGCGGAAAGTAGAAAAAATGAAATAATTAAAATTGTTATAGATCTCATCGTTTTTTCTCCATCTAATAGACCGTTAAATGTAGTATGAATTTAGGGAAAAATCAACTGATTTCGTTATCAATTATTAAATCACCGAGTTATTGTGTCGTTTACTTGCAAACTTATTAAACCGTCAACACCACGATAAAATTAAAAAACATGTGTGCGTACACGGCAATACCGAATCCACGAAATATGTAAATTAATGAAAGAATAAATCCCAACACAAAAATCACCAATGCCTGCATCCAGTCAAATGCGTTTCCCATCGGTCCGATAAAATGGAACATTGAAAAAACAGCAGAAGAAAAAATTATCGCCAGTGAGATATTAAATATTCGATAATTTCCCCAAAATAAATTAAATACCCGTCTGAAACCTGAGATGAAAACGACCCGGAAAACCAATTCTTCATACACTCCAGAGCTTAAAATCAGCGCAACTTTTTCCGCTGTGATCGAGAGCAATTGGATATGATTCAGCAGATATTTTACACCGAAAAACATGCAAAAAGCATAAATCGTGCTTTCGATAATCATCATAATCACATATTTTGTGTGAATTTCGATGGAGCCTTTGTTTTTCAAATGGTAAACAAATGCAACAAAAAAAGCGATCAAAATGGAAAGGCTCACCACGTTCATCCCCACAACACCGATTAATTTGAATAATTTTTGCAACAAATAATCGGCGGCATTAATTTTGGAAATATCGTATGCCCAAATCAAAATTTGATAACCCAAAATCAGCGGAAGAACCACTAATACGCTGTAAAGTCCTGATTTGGAATCAGCCCAATATTCCTGAATGGATAGAAGTCGTTTCTGTTGAATTTCTTCTATTTCGTCCAAACGATTTCTCCGCTTAAAATGGTTTTCTCCGGCGTGCAGTTTAATAATTTTTCTGCTGGCAAATCAAACAGCGATTGCTCCCAAATGGTGATATTTGCCACATCATTTTCTTTTAAAACAAGAGAGCCATTTTCCGTTGATAATGCCAATGCATCAGAACGGCTGATTCGTTCTGCTGGATTCCATATATTTTCACAAGCAGATAAATTTAACATTGGATTGATTGGCACGACTGGCGCATCACTGCCGAATTGCACCTTTGTGCGTGCGGAGAATGAACGAACTGGATAGCAATGCCACATCCGTTTCCGTCCCAATGTTTTTTCCGCTTTTTCTTTGTCGTGAAACAAGTGAGACGGTTGCATTCCGATTGTGATTCCAGAATTCGTTAATTTGTCAAAATCATCCTGATTTGCAATTTGAAAATGTTCAATCCGATCTGGCAAACCAACTGATTCCTCCAGCAAAATTCGAGTCGCCAAATTACCAGCCTTGTCTCCGATAGCATGAATCATAACAGGAAGTCCCAATTTATGCACTCTGCGAACTTTCTCGCGCAATTCGGTTTTTGAATATAGTGAAACGCCACAATTATTTGTTTTTTCATACGGCTCAGTTAGCCACGCAGTCGAGCTGCCAAAAGAACCGTCCAAAAAAAGTTTCATTCCAGCAAATTTGATATTTTCAGATTGCGGCGGTTTCCAACCATTTTCAATTTTTTCCAAATATCTGTCATACAGAAAATATTCGATTTTTATCTTTAAATTTTGTCTATCGAGCAGTAATATGCCTTCTTCATCTTCCACGCTAATCACAGAAGTGATACCATTTTTGAGACAATCCATTTGCGCTTTTTCAAAATCGCTTTCCGAGAATCTCGGCAAATTTTCTCCAATCTTCGCAATTTCTTGCACAGCAATTTCTTGCACAATCCCCGTTGGTTTTCCGCTTTCATCACGGATTATCCTTTCCGCTTCATTTTCTGAGTAATCAAGCCATCCGAGTTGTTCGAAGGCTGCGGTATTTAGCCATGCAGAATGAAGATCTTTGGAATAAATCACAATTGGACTGTAAGAAATTTTGTCGAGTTTTGTTCGATAATTCAGTTTTTCAGTGAGATTAAAATCCGGCACCCATTGACATGCAAAAATCACTTTTTCATGAGCGTGATTTTTCAGTATTTCGATGAGTTGATTTGTGGAGCAATCCGCAAGATTTACAAAATTACGAAACTGAATCCAATGCGAAAAGTGAATATGTGCATCACGAAAAGCAGGGAGGATAAATTGATCCGAGCAATCAATAATTTTGGGGGAACAGAGCAAATATTCCGAAACTATTCGTCCATCAGAAATTGCCAAATTTCCGGAGAAAAATGATGCTTTATGTTGATCGTAGAGGCGACCGTTTTTTAGTAAAATATCCCTCACAACGCAGATGAATTACCGTCCCCAAATCACCGAATTGCGAAATTCCAGATTGATATTTCTAATTCTTTCCGTGAGCATTTTGGCGATGTTTTCCATCAGTGTAAGTGCCAAGTGTGTGTGTTCTTTCGCCATAGTTTTAAATTCCGTATAGCTGAGAATAATCACCTCGCATTCCTCATCTGAGATAATTGTTGCAGACCGCGGTGTCCCGTCAATGAATGAAAATTCGCCGAACACTTCACCCGGCAAAATCGTGTAAAGAATCTGCTTATCTTCGTGTTCACCAGGAATGGCAGTTTCGACACGAACTTTTCCGGAAATTAAAATAAACACATCTCGCCCGACAGAATCTTCCTCAATAATGGTTTCACCAATCCAGTAAGTTCTTTTTTGTGCAACTCGTAAAAGAATATTCATTTCTTCATCTGTAAGATTTTTTGCAATTGGTGTGTTTTTTAGAATTTCTCTTGACATAATTCCCCCTATGTTTCAATTTGTAAAACGGCAAAAAACGCTTCTTGCGGAATTTCCACGCTGCCGACTTGTTTCATTCGTTTTTTTCCTTCTTTTTGTTTTTCGAGCAATTTGCGTTTGCGAGTGATGTCGCCGCCGTAACATTTTGCTGTAACATTTTTCCGCAAGGCTTTGACGGTGGTTCGTGCAATAATTCGACTTTGCAAAGATGCCTGAATTGCGACCTCAAACAATTGTCTCGGGATTAGTTCTTTCAATTTTTGACAAAGTGCTAACCCACGGTGATAGGCAAAATCTATATGCACAATGGACGAAAACGCGTCCACTAATTCACCGTTGATTAGAATATCCAATTTTTGCAATTTACCGATTTTGTAGTCAATAAATTCATAATCCATCGAGGCGTAACCGCGTGAAATTGATTTGAGTCTGTTGTAAAAGTCAAGAATGATTTCCGCAAGAGGCATCTTGTAGAGTAGCTGCACTTTATTCTCGGAAAAATAATGCTGATTCATAAAAATTCCTCGTCGATCTTGGCATAGTTTCATCAATCCACCCAAATATTCCGCAGGTGTAATTATTTCCAATTTCACGTAAGGTTCCAAAATGTTAACGATTTTTCCGGGTTCCGGAAATTCAGATGGATTTTGTACGGATAGAACCTCGTTTTCGGCGAGTTGAATTCTGTATTTTACATTCGGCGTCGTCGAAATTAAATCTAGATTGAACTCACGCTCCAATCGTTCCTGAATAATTTCCATGTGCAACAGCCCGAGGTAACCACACCGAAATCCGAATCCCAACGCCACCGAAGTGTTCGGCTCAAACCAAAGAGACGCATCGTTGAGTTTCAGTTTTTCCAACGCGGCGCGGAGATTTTCGAAATCATCACTCGAAATGGGATACAAACCACTGAAAACCATCGGCTTGATTTCTTTGTAGCCCTTCAGCTGTTTTTTTGCCGGATTTTTTGCATTTGTAATTGTATCACCGACGGCAACGTGTTGCACTTTTTTTATTCCGCAAATGATGTAACCAACATCGCCAGCAGATAATTTCGGTTTTTTAATGCGTTTGAGCGTGAAAATCCCGATTTCAGAGACTTCGTATTTTAATCCATTGGAGAGAAATTGAACGATGTCATCCTTTGAAATTTCCCCATCGAAAATTCTAACATACGGAACTACACCACGATAGTCATCGTACACAGAGTCAAAAATCAAAGCCCGAAATGGTTTTTCGATGTTTGGTTCAGGTGGCGATATCCGTTCAATAATCGCTTCGAGCACAGCATCTATCCCTTCTCCAGTTTTTGCGCTACAATGCAAAATATCGTCGGGTGAACCACCAAGCAAATCAACAATCTGGCGTGTACACGTTTCGACCTGCGCATTGGGGAGATCCACTTTGTTGAGAATCGGGATGATTTCCAAATCGTTATCCATCGCCAAAAACAGATTGCTCACCGTTTGTGCTTCCACGCCCTGAGATGCGTCCACCAAAAGCAAAGCGCCTTCGCATGCCGCCATCGCACGCGAAACCTCGTAAGTGAAATCCACATGTCCGGGCGTGTCAATCATATTCAGTATGTATTGATTGCCATCTTTCGCAGCATATTGCATCGTGATTGGATGGCTTTTAATCGTGATGCCACGCTCGCGCTCCAATTCCATATCGTCGAGCAATTGCGCTTTCATATTACGCTTACTAACTGTGCCGGTTAATTCCAACAGGCGATCAGCCAGTGTGGATTTCCCATGATCAATATGCGCAATAACGCAAAAATTCCGAATTCGAGCAGTTTTCATAACCCATAATTTACCGAAATTCTTATCACTTTTTAGTGAATAGATTTTGATTAAGTGATTTGGTGAAATCCCATCCTGCTGAGAACACTTTTTGAGCAATTGCATCATTTTGTTGCTTTTTCATAAATCGGAGGATTCTTCATAAGAAATCAGGTTCGTATTTCTCCTAATCATCCTAAATTTCAGGATGTGTAATTTGAGTTTAATAGAGGTTTAAGAAAATGCATCCAGAACTTTTCCGAATTGGCGATTTCACAATATCGACTTATGGTTTAATGATGGCGTTGGCTTTTTTAACAGGGCTTTGGATTCTGAAAAAAGAATTTCTGCGTTTAAAAATACCAATCGAAGCTGTGGATATGATTTTCTGGCGGGCGGCAATTGGCGGCATCATCGGTGCGCGAATTTATTATGTGATTCTGACAAAAATTAGCGGTAGTCCAGAACCAATTTTGAATCTGATTTTTTCCCGTTCTGGAATGGTTTTTTTCGGTGGATTATTGGGCGGTGCGATGCTTGTTTTGCACGGAGTTCGGAAAAACAAATATCCATTGAAAACGATTTTAGACGCAATTGCTCCTGTGATGATTGTTGCTTATGGCATTGGCAGAATCGGCTGTTTTTTCGCTGGATGTTGCTACGGCTACGAAACGGCACTATCGTGGGGAATCACATTTTCAGATCCGATGTGTGCGGCACCAACTGGCGTTGCGCTTCATCCGACGCAACTTTATGAAACGCTTGCGAGTTTCGTGATTTTTGGAGTTTTGTGGTGCTTCAGAAAAAGAATCTCGTTTCGCGGCGGTTTATTTGCAATCTATCTTGCGTTTGCCGGCTTGGAACGGTTTTTGATAGAATTCTTTCGGCAGAAAGACGATTATCTCACGCAAAATCCTGATTTCACGATGGCGCAACTTATCGGGCTCGGACTCATCGTTTTGGGCGTTTATCTGTTTTTAATTTGGAAAAAGTTACCATCTGATTCGTAAAATTTGTAAAATTTTTGTTTTTGTGTCTTGGCTGTTTGCGCAAGACACTCTGATTGTAAACTATCCGTTTGTTCTTCCGGACTCTTCTTTTTGCGTATTTTTGGTCGTTGATTCAACTGGAAATCCATTCAATTTCGAGCAGAAAAACATGCAAATAACAGTCTTTTCTGATGATTCTCTGAGCGAGTTGTTCTGCGTTGGTTTTCGCTTGCCAATGGCATCATCCGAGCCGAAATATCAAATGGTTTCATCTGATTCGACAATTCAGGATAATGGAAAACATCGAAAAAAACACCTTTTAATTCCGCAAAATCCGCTAATTCGGAAGATGAAAATATCTCGCGGTTTCGGTTTGGATAATCATGTGAGCAATCGCACAATTTCTGGAATTGATTTGAATTTGAATGGAAAACTGACGGAAAACTGGCTAATTCAAGCCAAAGTGCATGATGACGGAATGACTGCATCAGCGCAGGGAATTAGTACGCCGATTTCTTCGATCGAGGAAATGATGCTCAGTGTAACAAATCAAAAAACATCACTCGAAATTGGTTCGATCAAAGCGCAACAAGAATTGGCGGCAGTCGGAGAAATTCGGTATTCCGGAAAAGGCGTAAAATCTTCTCACAATGGAGAATTTTTGGATTTCAATATTTCGTGGATTGCGCCGGATGGCATCGCAAAAACACAGCGAATTCAAGTGCAAAAAAATTTGCAGGGACCTTATTTTTTAACAGGCAGAAAAAACGAAAAACCAATTCAGGTGATTTCCGTAATTGCCAATCATGGCGGAATCCAGCTGGAACAAAACCGTGATTTTTGGATTACTTCAAGTTCTATCACTTTCTCTGAGGAAATTGCATCCAAAGGCGAGGAAGTGATTGTGCAATTTGAATATCTTTCGCCATATTCTCACGACCGAACGCAAATTGGCGCGACCGCAAAAACGAAATTCGGCGATTTTTCGATTTCTGATGTTCGAGAATGGCAAAGTTCAAAAATTCAGTGGGGCTTGGAATCGCAACATTTGCAGGGCGTTCGTTCGGTTGCTGATGGAAATTATATCGAACTAACGGATTCCACGACTGGACAATCGTATTTTCAATTTGCAAACGACGGTGATTTGGATGTTGAGTTTGTTTTTGTCGGAGTTGGAAATGGGAGTTACCAAAAACTTTCGGAGAAAGAATTTGAGTTTGTTGGATTGAAACAAGGTGATTACAATCCGGGATTTTCAGCCGTGAATAGTGATCCGAAAGCGCTTTCTGCTTTTCAATATTCGTTTCGTCGCGAAAATCGAGAAATTCTGTTATCAACGATTGCGACAAGTCAAAATGCGATTTTGGGAAAATGGAATGAAAAGCATGGCGACGAGAAATTTTCGTGGAATGTGCATTCTGAATTTGGCTATGTCGGGTCAAAATTTTCCGCATTTAATCCAGATGCAAATATCAGAATTTTGGATCGTTATTTGATTCGTTCTGGGGATAATCCGAAATTGCAGTGGCTTAAAATCGGTCTCGGCGCCAAAAATAACAAATTCTATAATTTTGTCTGCGAGCCTTTGTTTTTGCAAATTGGAAATGGCAAGGCAAATGGCATCAATGCTTCGGCTGAAATTGGAAATTTGAAACATTTTTACATTCGAGCAAAGCAGGAATATCTGGAAAAATCTATGCTTAACAGCGAGAAAAAAAACACAACGGCGGAAGTTGGCGCAATTGCCGGGGGATTGCGCATGATTGCGGGCTGGGAAGATCGTGCTCTGCATGATTATCTGGAAAATCAAAATCCGCCACGAAACACTGGATATTTTTCTCGATTAAATTGGAAAAATGCCGAAATTGAAATGCGTCGAGAGCACCGAATCGATTCAAAATCCGATACTTTCTGGCGCTCGATTCGGATTTCCACGCAATCGAAAAAACGGTGGTTTCATACGATTTCTACTCGTTTTTTGATGGATGAAGAAGTCGGAAAATGGGTCCCGAATCTTTCGTTGGATTTGACTTCGCCACCGAAGATTTCGCACACGAAATTTCGATATTCCGTCGATTTTTCCAAGAAAATCCAATATCGCTCTCGGTGGATGTTCGTCGAAGTACCGCAAGGCACGGGAAATTATGAATACGATTTTGATTTGCAGGAGCATGTGAAATCGGAATTTGGCGATTTTATCCGCCAGATATTGATTGAACCGACTGACGAAGCGGCGAATTCTTTGGAACAACACCTCCATTTTACGAAACGCTTTCGTTTTCCACAGGACATATTATTGAAATGGCGACTCGAATGGGATGCGGCGGCGGACATTACGGATAGTCTTTTTTCGTGGCAAAATGTATTTTTGCCAGAAAATCAAAACACCAATCGCTCGTTGTGGAATGGTAGAACTGGATTTTTGTTGAAAAAGGGAAAAAACTCGATTAACATCGATTAAAAATATAATTTTAACCGAAATCATAATCTATATCAGGGAAATTCTTCCAGCGAATTTCAGCAGTTGCGAGCCGGCGGGCGCTTGAAATTTGAAGATTCTTCGTGGTTGCTTTTTGGGGAAAATTCGCAGAAAAATATCCTCTCGCCGTTGGGATTGTGGAACAATCGAGCCGTTGAATCAAATCGGATTAAACTCGATTGGAAACAAAATAGAATGCTCAATACGAATTCCACGATGGAATTTCAGATTGACAATGGAAAGTTCGATAGGACACAATATGTTGCTCGAATGTTAGCAATTTCTGGTTCCGTTATATTTTCAAGTAAAGTGATTTACTTAAATAATTCTGTTCAATTTTCACAGGTTTTCACCGAAAATGAAACGATTTTGCTTCCGCCAGAAATGGTTGATGGGAATCAGACAGGGCGGAATTTTTGTTGGAAAATTAATCTCCAATGGCAAATCACAGAGCAAATTTCACTGGAAGCAAATTACAGAGGCAGACACGACGAGCGACGTGGCTTGAAACATCAGGCGATGATTTTGATGGTTACGGAGATTTGATGCGGATTTTGGCGATATTTTCGTTTTTGATTTGTTTTTCTCAGGAGCAAATTCAACTTCACTGGGAAGTGCGACCGAATGAATTTCGAAATCCTATTTTTTGGTTTCAAAGCGTTGTTGAGATTGATTCGCTGCCAAAATTCGTAGAATCAAAACTTGAGAATTTTGTTGCGGAAAGAAGAAATTCAGGCCATCCGTTTTCTCAAATAAATATCGTTGAAAAAATCTCGAAGAGTGACACATTAATTTTGAAAATCTCAATTGATGATGGCGCATTTGTCAGATTGGTGGATATGGAATTTGGAGATTTAAACGATGAGAAATGGAAAATTTTTGCGGACTTTCAACCGATGGAAATTTTTCAGCAAAGTCGAATGGATTGGATCGAATCGGAGTTGCGTAATCAGCCAGATTTAGAATATCCCAAAAACCCAATCTTGACTCAGAATAAGGGGAATTGGTGCATCCGTTTTCCGGTGAAAAGATTGCATCCTGTTCAAATTTCCGGAACTGTGGGAATTTTGGCAGATGCGAAAATCCCCATCTCAATTCGCGGAAATTTCCCGTTTTGGCGCGGTGGCGGGAGTCATCTTAGGTTTTTCTGGGATCGGAAATCAGTTGGATTCGAGAAAATGCAATTATCGTGGCAACGCCCAGTTTTGCTTGAACGCAAAATCGGTTGGGCATTTGAATTTTCACAAGATTATCGCGGTGATAATTTTTTGCGAAGAGAATATTTTCTTGCGGCATCGGTTTCTTTGAAATCATCCTGGATTTATCAGTTGCGGATTGGACAAATGCATTTGGAAAAACATGGCAAGGAAATCAATTTTCTAACTGGAAATTTGCTTGAAAAACGCAAAACAACAGATCACAATTTTTCCTATTCTTTGCGTTCTCTCTGGATTCATCATTGGTCGGAAAAAGATCCGGTTTGGCAGGAGATTCGGTTTTTTTTCAATCCCACGTTAATAAAATGCAAAAATCAATTGAACGCAAAATGTGGTTTTGATATTGTCTGGGGTCGGCAGGAGAATTCCAATCTGATTTTTTATGGCGGGCATCGTCATCTTAGAGGATATTCGGATGAAATATTTTCCACGAATAGGTTGTATTTTTCGAGCATGGAATATGGACATTCATTGCAGGGAACGAACTTTTTTCTCTTTCAAGATGGTGTGCTGTCTCAGGAAAATGAAAAATACATTTCACGATTGTCCTACGGTTTTGGCATTGGCTGGAATTCTAAAATTGGAAAAGTCCGCTTGGATTATGGAATTCCGTTTGGAAATCACTTTAAGGCAGGAATGATTCACGTTCGGTACGGAGAATTTTGAAATAAATAATGAAAAAACGAATCAAAATTAAAGGCAAAATACAACGTGGAATTTTCAAGCATGGGCATCGCGGAACGGGTGTTGTTACAACAGAAGATGGACGAGATATTACCATTCAGCGTCGGAATACCTGGACGGTGCTACCAGGCGATAAAGTCGAAATTCAAATGGATGGTTTGCGCGATGGTAAAATTATCGCAATCGTTCAACGCCATCAAAAGAAATTTGTCGGACAGACAATTCGCAAGGGGAAACGCTTGTTTGTTGAGCCAATTAGCAAGCGTGGCTTGAAGAAAATTTATATCGAACCATCGCAGAAATTGAAAATTTCGACAGGGGATTGGGTCGAAATTGAAATTGATGAAAGAAATTCTAATCACGGCAGAATTGCAGGAATCGTTTTACGGAAATTTTCACAAGAGGATCTTTGGGATCTTGATTTTACAGCAGTGATTCAACCGCTGGATTTGCCGTTGGAGTATCCGCAAAAGTTCTTATTTGCACCCAAAAAACTGCCGGATGGAAGCGAGCGCAAGGATTTAACTAATACGCTTTGTTTCACGATTGATCCGAAAACAGCGAAAGATTTTGATGATGCAGTTTGTATTTCGCATGACTTGGAAGGGAATTTCGTGCTAAATGTTCATATTGCGGATGTTTCCAGATATGTGAAGCCTAATTCAGCGCTTGACAAAGAAGCAAAACGCAGAGGTACAAGTGTTTATTTGGGAGACCACGTCATCCCGATGTTTCCGGGAAAAATCTCGAATTATCTTTGTAGTTTGCAAGAAGGAGAAATTCGCGATACTGTAACCGTGCGTCTGACAATTGACCGAAAAGGGATTCCGTTCAGAACTGAAATATTTTTATCCAAGATTCGTAGCGCAAAACGATTTTCCTATTCGGAAGCCCAACAAATTATAGATCAAGGATACGGCGAGCATTTTGATGCGCTTATGATTATGCGAGATTGCGCAAGGTTGCTTCGAAAGAACAGATTGGAAAATGGAAGTATTGATTTGGATATCCCAGAGCCGGCTATTGAATTCGATTGGCAGGGTAATCCGATTTCAATTCGGGTTAAAAATCGACTGGAAGCAAATAAAATTATCGAAGAATTTATGCTGGCGGCAAATCGCGCGGTTACGATATTCTGCCGCAAGCAACTGATGTTCGATAGTCATTTTATCTATCGTGTGCACGAAAAGCCTTCCTACGACGATTTGTATGATTTGCGGCAATTACTTTGGAATTTGCAATATCCTGCATTGATTTCTCCAGATCCGAATCCTTCAGATTTTCAAGAATTAATGGAATATTCAAAGGGGAAGCCGGAAGAAAGGACAATCAAAATTCTTTCTCTGCGCGCCATGAAAAAAGCAAAATATAGCCCGTATCGCCTCGGGCATTTTGGTTTGGCGTTTGCAGATTATACGCATTTTACTTCTCCAATCCGACGATATCCTGATTTGTTAGTTCATCGAATTGTAAAAAACATTTTAGCGGGAAATGAAAAATCAAGTGTCAAAATCACAGAAGAGATTGCGAATTTACTTTCCGAGCGAGAGCGACTTGCAGAAAGAGCGGAAAGACAATATGTGAAATTGAAGCAACTACGATGGATGCGATCTCATCTTGGAGAAGAATTTTCTGGTGTTGTCACAGGCTTGATTCCCAGTGGATTTTTTGTTGAATTGGTTGAGAATTTATGCGAAGGTTTTGTCGCTTTGCGCTGGCTGAGAGATGATTTTTACGAATACATTTCGGAGCAACATCTTATTCGAGGAAATCGCAAACGGCGGGAATTTAAATTGGGAGATTCGGTGGAAGTGCGGCTTGTGCAAGTTGAATTAACGCGCCTGAGAGCCGACTTTGAATTGGTTGAATCGCGATGAAAGCAATGGAAAAATTCACACTGATTTTGATGATACTTCTCGTTTTGGGATGCGATGGACTGAGTGATTCGTTCCGATCTTTTTTTCACCCAAAACCGGAATCCATTG
>JADHUZ010000001.1 GCA_016784265.1 Fidelibacterota bacterium | reverse complement strand
AATATCACCGAATGCAGATATTGAGACAACGCTCAAAAAAGCAGGCTACAAATTTGCAAAGAATGGCAATCAATTGACAGCAAGCAAATTTCGACTTGGTCCTTTTGGTTCGTGGTTGTCGCATGTGGGCTTGCTCGTTATCTTCATTGGTGGAATGATTTATTCGACGACTTCGAAAAAATCGTTTCACTATTTAATCTCGGATGAATTGCAAAAAACTCCGATTATTACCGACTTGGAGATGGATTTATCTTCGCTGTTTTCGTGGGAAATTCCTGTAACAGATAAGGAAAAAATAACAGTCAAAGTGGATAGTTTTCGAGTCAGGTTTTACGAGAATTCAATGATGGTTTCGGATTATCGTTCTTATGTGAAAATTTATGATGATGAAGAAAATTTGATGAAAACTCACGAAATTACGGTGAACAGTCCGTTTATTTACAAAACAGTGAGCATTCATCAAAGCGATTTCAAGCCGCTGGTGGAGGAGTTGTTCCTCAATGTGCCAAATCGAGACGCACGGATTCAACGCATTTCAAACACATTAAAAAGCAAACACGTCGAAGACCAGTGGATTACGGGACTTTCTATGAAGAAATATCATGGAAAAACTGTTATTTTTGCAGGGATGATAATTGGTTGTTTGGGGCTTTTGCTCTCATTTTACTTTTGGCGTCGCGATTTATGGATAGTGCCACACAACGGACAAATTCTCACCGGCGGTCGTTCGGCAAAAAATATGGTTGCTTTTGAAAGAGAATTTAAACGAATGTTAGAAAGGATGAAACAATGAAAAACAAAAACTTGATGATCGTTATCGGAGCGGTCGCTCTGATAATTTTAGGGTATTTTGCACTTCGTGAAGATGCCGAAAAGAAACCAACAGAACACAATCACTCAGCGATGGGCGGCGGTGAACATGCTGGAATGTCGGAAATGGCGGCGAAGGCTCCTGATTTTGATATTCTCAAAGAAAATGAAATTGTTCCATTTAATACGATGCAAAAACTTGATGACGAATGGAGTTTCAAAATCGTACAGTTTGTTCCCGCGGGAACAGTTTCGACGAGTGGCGATGGTGTTTTGGGTTCGGTTTCAGATGCCGAAACAAACCCAGCAATCAAAGCCGACTTCTACCAAAATGGTGAATTGAAGCATTATCAAATCAGTTTTCAAGAAATGCCGGGAATGCACTCGTTGAAAGCGGGGCAAGTATATTTTGTGGAAATGCACGGTTATGAAGGCTTCAAAAAATCAGGCGATGAATTTCTTGTCGAAGCGCTCAGCCTCACAATTGGAAAGGTAAAGTAATGGATATGATGCAAATTTACCAAAGTATTTTCTGGTATATGTTTCTTTTTTATTTGGCGGGATTTGTCAGTTACACGCTCTATTTTATGTCGAAAAAAGAACGGCTCAACAAAATCGGATTATCATTGTTTTCGATTGGATTTGCCCTGCAAACTACTGCATTTGTGATAAAATGGACAATTGTCGGTGCAATTCGATTCCAGAATATGTTCGAACATATTTCGTTGATGTCGTGGGCTGGCGTCGCGATTATGATTTATGTTATTTTTCGTTACAAAAATGCAGTCGTTGGCGTAATTATTGCACCAATTATTGTGATGCTCAACGCCGCCGCCGCACTCTTGGATAAAAATCCAGCCGAAAACCTGATGCCTGCTCTGCAAAGCAATTGGTTGACGATTCATATTTCACTTGCCGCAATCGGCTCGGGAGCATTTGTCGTCGCTGGTGCAGTGAGCCTATTGTATTTATTCAAAAATCACAAATATTCGCCAAAAAACAAAACGCAACGAAATGATTTCTTCCAGCAATCATTGATATTTTTGGTGTTTATTCCAGTTGGATTGTTCTTTGTGTTGCGTATTTTAGGACTCATGCCAGAGCACACGGCATTTCAATTTGGAGTGTACGAAACACAATCCGCATTTCAGAATGCACGGACGATACTCGGGCAGTTTGTTATCACGATGGGCATATTATTTGTCCCGATGCTGTTCGTATTTGGCTATGTTTATTCAAACAAAAAACAAAATCGCGAAAGCAACGGCTACGGTGGTGTAATGTTTGCAATATATATTCTGTCGCTGATTATTGGTGCTTTGATTCTCGGTAGTTTGTCGTATTCTGGCACATTAATCATCACGCCAATTCGGCATGCAGGCGGTTTTTGGCGGTTCTTTGAGTTTGTTGGTGCGGCGCATGTTATCGCGATTGCGATTTTCATCGTGCTTTATTTTGTGATTTACGAACTCGTGGGCGAACGCATCAATCGACTTGCTGGGAATTTGGATTTATTCGACGAAATCAATTATCGTGCTGTATCGCTTGGCTATCCGCTTTACACAGTCGGTGCATTGTTTGCAGGTGCAATTTGGGCAGAACAAGCGTGGGGGACTTTTTGGGGCTGGGACCCAAAAGAAGTTGGCGCATTGCTCGTCTGGCTGTTTTATTCCGCCGTTTTGCACGCACGATACAATAAAGATTGGCGCGGAAGCAAGTTGGCGATTCTATCAATCATCGGCACTATTATGATATTTTTAACATTTTACGGAAATTATTTTTTCGGCGGACTACATGCGTATGCGTAATAATTTTTTGACTCAACCAAAGCAGGAGAAAATACAATGAAAAGCACAATACATATTATCGGAACGGGAACGATTGGCGAGCCGCTGATAGGTTTGTTATTGGATTTCAAAGATGATTTGGGGTTGGAACAAATTACATTTCACAAAAAAACACCGTTAACAACGGACCGTTCAAAGGTTATCGCGCTATTAAAGCGTGGTGCGAAACTTGCAGTAGATGCAGACAGGAAGCATGATTTTCAAGCCATCGGTATCGAGCCTGTTTTGGAAACGGAACAGGCGATAGATAACGCCGATGTGGTGATTGACTGCACGCCGAGTGGAATTGGTCATGCGAACAAAACACGATATTACAAGCATTTCTTGCATAACACAAAAGGATTTATTGCACAAGGAAGCGAACATGGCTTTGGCAAACCGTATGCGCGTGGAATCAACGATTCTGCGCTTGTTGCTGGTGATGATAGATTTGTGCAGGTCGTGAGTTGCAACACGCACAATCTTTGCGTGCTTGTGGAAACAATTGGCGGAAAAAACTACAACGAAAATATAAAAGATGGACGATTTGTTTGCATTCGTCGCTCAAATGATATTTCGCAGAATACGGGATTCTCGCCGTCGCCAGATGTCGGCAAGCACAAAGATGCGAAATATGGCACGCATCATGCACGAGATGCCGCGGAATTATTTCAAACATTGGGTTTTGATTTGAATTTGCATTCGTCAGCGTTGAAATTGAACACGCAATATATGCACTCGCTTTGGTTTTCGATTGTGCTGGATGAAAAAATCACTCGCGAAGAAGTAATTCGTCGATTGAAAACGAACGACCGCGTTGCGATGACCGAAAAAACTACTGCAAATCAGGTGTTTTCATTTGGGCGTGACCATGGACATTATGGACGCATTTTGAATCAAACGGTGATTGTAACGCCAACAATTCAAGTGAGAAACGAAAACGAAGTGATTGGCTTTTGCTTTACGCCGCAAGACGGAAATTCGTTGCTATCCAGCATTTCAGCGGCAATGTGGATGATTAATCCAGATGATTATTCCGACAAAGTGCAATGTTTAGGAAAGTATTTCTTCAGTGAGGTGTAATTGCTGACGATTAAAACAATTGTAACGGGCCCGTTTCAGGAAAATACATTTATTGTTAAAAACGATGAAACAGGAGATGCACTTCTTTTTGATCCGGGTGAAAATTTCGAGAAAATTAATCAAGCACTGGAAACAATGGATGCAAAGCCAGAAGCAATTCTTTGCACGCATGCACATTTGGATCATGTTGGTGCAGTGGCGGAACTTCAAAAAAAATATGGCGTGTCATTCTATTTGCAAAAATCAGAAGCACCAATTTTAAATGATTTCCCGAAAGCCTGTGTGCGATGGGGATTGCCCAAACCGCAAGAATTACCGAAGGTTACAAATTGGCTGAATGGCGATGAAAATTTGCAATTCCAAACAGCCGATGTGGAAGTGTTGTTTACACCGGGACATTCGGCGGGTGGATGCTGTTACAAAATCGAAAATCATCTGTTTTCTGGCGATACATTGTTTGCAGGTTCAATTGGAAGAACTGATTTTCCAACTGGCGATCATCGAACTTTGCTAAATTCCATTCGCACGAAATTGCTCACAATGCCGGATGAAACGGAAGTCCATTGTGGGCACGGTCCAGATACAACAATTGGTCGAGAATGGACAGATAATCCATTTTTGCGGGAGTCCACAGTCGTTTGACAAATTGGTTAGAAAATACAATTCGAGAAATCGAAACCAAGATGGAAAACGAAAAATCCAACCGTCTGATTGTTGCGTGTTCTGGCGGAGTGGATTCGATGGTTTTGTTGGATATTGCACAAAAATTATCCGATAAAAACGATTGGGAAATTGCAGTCGCGCATTTGAATCACAGTTTGCGCACAGATGCAAAAAAAGATTTAGAAATTATCAACAAATTTGTTTCGCAAAAAAACATTCATATTCTTGAAAAAACAGTGAATATAGGAAAAATTGCGAAAGAAAATAAAATCGGAATCGAAGAAGCAGGTCGAATACAACGCTACAAATATTTTGAGAAATGTTTGAAAAAGTTTTCGGCGAATGTTTTGTTGACTGCTCACCATCACGACGATCAAAATGAAACAATTTTGATGAATCTTATGCGCGGTGGTGGTGTTCGTGGACTTTCTGGAATTCCGAAAAGTAATGGGCAAGTCTTCCGTCCGTTACTCAATGTGAAAAAACGGGAAATTATCGACTATGCAAATGAAAATGAAATCCCGTTTTCGGAAGATAAAACGAATGCAGAAAATCAGTTTTTGCGAAACAGAGTTCGTAATCAATTGATTCCCAAAATGGAAGAAATTTTCGAGCGGGAAATTGATTTTAATCGAACGGCTGAAATTTTCGGAAAAACGAGTGATTTTTTGCATCATCACGCCGAACAATTGCTTGAAAGAATCAATGATTCGGGTGAAAAAGATAAAATTTTATTGTGTCTATCAGATTGGAAATTACTTCATTCTGTGGAGCAATTTTGGGTTGCAAATAAGATTTTTGCACGATTTGGGCAAAATTTAAGCGAAAATGATTTTAATCAATTGCAAGAATTTATCCAATCGAAAAGTCATAAAACTTTGCAACATAAAAATTTTGAAATTGAAATATATCGTGAAAAAATTAGATTTCAAAAACCAATGAACACAGTAAAAATTTATGAAACAATCAAAGAAGGTCAAACGGTAAATTCGGAGTGGTTTTCGTTTCTTTTGGAAAATACAGAAAAACCAAAAGAATGGAACGATAACCCAAATGAAGAATATATTGACCTTGAAAAAATGAAGGGAGAAAGTTTTCTCCTACGGCAATGGCGGGCAGGCGATAGGATTCGCCCATTTGGAATGGAAGGAACAAAGTCGATTAGTGATGTGTTGACGGATATGAAAGTTGAGCCATCAATTCGTCCAAGAATACTTGTTCTCGCTGATAAAAATGACATTGTGTGGCTCTGCGGATATTGCCTTAACAACAACTATAGAATCAATTTATATACCAAAAAAATTGGTAGATTGAAAATTCGATATGATGACAGATAATCTAAACAAACCTGAAAAAATGTTATTTTCGGCACAAAAAATTCAGCAAAGAGTTGTTGAATTGGGTGCGCAAATAACAAAAGATTATCAAGGGAAAAAACTGGTTACGATTGGTGTTCTAAACGGAAGCGTACTGTTTTTTTCTGATATTGTTCGTGTGATTGATTTGGAAATGGAATTTGATTTCATTCGCCTAAAATCATATAGCGGAACAAGTTCGACAGGAACTGTGCGACTCGAGCAAGATATCCATGCAGATATTGCGGGGAGAGATATTCTCATTATTGAAGACATTGTGGACACAGGTCGTTCACTGGAATTCTTGATAAAACGGCTGGAAGGCAGTTTTGCAAAATCTGTGCGCATTTGCACTTTGCTTTACAAAAAAGAAAAAGCATCAAAAAATGTAATTCCGGATTATGTGGGATTTGAAATTCCAGATGATTTTGTTGTGGGATATGGGTTAGATTACAATCAAAAATATCGAAATTTAGATTCAATCTACCGATTAAGGTAGAAAGGAAACAGTGAACGAAAAAAGACAAGTGGAACATGATCCACCAAAAGTAAAGAAAGAATTTTCTCCAACAAGACGGAGACGACCGACGCAGAATAAAACATCAAAACCGAGAAAAAAGACGGAAGGTCAAAAAACTGATGCAAAGGTCAAGGTGTTGAAATCGAAGGTAAAAGACAAGAGAAAAGCACCATCTAAAAAACCGAACCAAAAGAAAAATAATGCACGCCCGAAAATTGATATAAAAAATCCAATTAAGTGGAAACGGATGCGCACGTTAGTTTTTTGGATTCTCATTTTTATGGGGGCTTTGACTCTTTCGAGTATTTTCGGTTCGAAAAATGATTCCAGAGCGGAAGTGCCTTATTCTGATTTTAAGAAAATGGTGGAAAGCGAACAAGTGGAATCGGGCACAGTTGAGGGTATAGAGTTCAAGGGAACGCTGAAAGATGATGTTTATCGCAACGATGCGCGAGGAAGAGAAACGAACAAAATTCATGTTGTATTGCCGAATCGCGATGCTGAAACATTCCAAAATTGGGATTTTCAATTTGAATTCAAGGAACAATCAATTGATTGGGTTGCCATGATTCTCAGTTCGTGGCCCATTTTGTTACTGATTGGATTTTGGATTTTTATGATGCGTCGTATGCAAGGTGGCGTCGGCGGTGGCGGCAAAGGAATTTTTTCATTTGCTAAAAGTCCTGCTCAGCGTATTGATCAGGACAAAGCAAAAATTACCTTCAAAGATGTTGCTGGTTGCGAAGAAGCGAAGAAAGAATTGCAGGAAGTTGTTGCATTTCTAAAAAACCCGAAACGATTTGAGCGACTCGGCGGGAAGATTCCGCGAGGTGTTTTGCTCGTGGGGGCACCGGGTACGGGGAAAACTCTGCTTGCACGAGCTGTTTCCGGTGAAGCCGGCGTACCGTATTTCTCGCTTTCTGGTGCAGATTTTGTGGAAATGTTTGTCGGTGTTGGAGCGGCGCGAGTTCGAGATTTATTTTTAGAAGGGAAAAAACATGCCCCATGTATCGTTTTTATTGATGAAATTGATGCGGTTGGGCGGCATCGGTTTTCTGGAATCGGTGGCGGGCATGACGAACGAGAGCAGACTTTGAACCAATTATTGGTTGAATTAGATGGCTTTTCTGGAAGTGAGAAATTAATCGTGATTGCCGCAACTAATCGCCCAGATGTTTTGGACAAAGCATTGTTGCGTCCGGGGCGGTTTGACAGGCGTGTTGTGGTTGATCTTCCGGATGTTCGCGGTAGAGAGGCGATTTTAAAAGTGCATGCGCGGCAGGTAAAAATGTCAAAAAAAGTGGACTTTAAGATTATCGCAAAATCGACTCCTGGACTTTCAGGTGCAGATTTGGCAAATTTAATAAACGAAGCGGCATTGCTTGCGGCGCGTCGGAGAGCTGAATATGTGGATATGCGTGATTTTGAAAATGCGAAAGACAAAGTGATGATGGGGATCGAGCGGAAAAGCATGGTTATTTCCGACAAAGAAAAAGAAATTACAGCATATCACGAAGCTGGACATGCGCTGGTGGCAACTTTATTGCCAGATGCGGATCCAATTCACAAAGTAACGATTATTCCTCGCGGTATGGCGTTGGGTTTGACACATCAATTGCCAATTGATGAACGGCACAACTATTCCCGAAGCTACATCGTAACTCAGATTAAAATTCTTCTCGGTGGAAGAATAGCAGAAAAAGTGGTGTTTGATGAGTTGACGACAGGTGGTGGAAATGACATTGAGAGGGCGACTGAAATTGCCAGAAAAATGGTTACGAAGTGGGGAATGAGCGATGTGATTGGTCCGATGACATTTGAAGAAAATTCGGAAGAAATATTTTTGGGAAGGGATATTTCTCGGCAAAAAAATATCAGCGATGAGACGGCAAAAATCATTGATCGAGAAGTAGCTAAAATCATTCGTAGCGCCGAGCGAGAAGTAACAGCGTTATTAAAGGCAAACATTGAATTGCTAAAATCTCTTTTCAAAGCACTGCTCTCGAAAGAGACGTTGAATAATCGTGAAATACAAGAGATTGTCAATAAATCCTCGAAGCAGGCACCTGCTGTGAAAAAAGAAAAACAAAGAGAAACAAATAAGAAGAAAGTATCGGAAAAGATACGCAAAAAACCAACTCGTATAAAGACGCAGAAGTCGCAAAAATCGGATAAAAAACAGGGGCAATCTCCCGGAAAAAAAGCAGATTCGGAACTGCTCGTTTTGCCGAAACCTTCTGATGAAAGACCGACAATTCAAGCAGATTCTAAAACCGAGGAAAAGAACATCGAAAAAAGCCAGGTGCCTTCTCAAAGTGGAATAATATTTGTTGAATCTGCTGAGGAGAAGAATAAAAACAAGGAAAAAAAGTCGTAAGTGCCATCTTTTTTCGTCAGGGAAATTATTGCATCGGATAAATCCACTTTGGATAGGGAACTGGATAAATTGTCAGTCGAGCCGGCTGGCAAGTATTTTATGCGCCCAAAAGGTAAATTCTATCTGCTCAAAGCGAGCGGTATCATATCGCCGGCTGGTAATATTTTAAAGCAGGAAATGCTTTCGCTCGGTGCTGATTGCGCGACGGCTCGTGGTGTTGTAGCCTGCGAAATTGATAGATCGGATGTGTTGATGATGGGCACGGAAAAGCAATTTTCCCGTTTGATTCCCAAATTGAAAAAACAACCGTTTCAATTGAAAGAATTAGCACGGGAAATCGAGCAAATTATCCAGCCACAGAAACATTGGCAATCCTTTCTTCTGAAAGATGGTCGGCGGTTTGATTTATCAGAAAAGCCTGCCATCATGGGCATTTTGAATGTAACGCCGGATTCATTTTCCGACGGCGGACGGCATTTGGATACAGAATGTGCGATTCAAAGAGGAATCGAGATGGAAAAGCATGGTGCAGATATTATTGATATCGGCGGCGAATCCACTCGTCCCGGTGCGAAAGAAATCAGCGTAATTGATGAAAAGAATCGAATTCTGCCGGTTATTGAAGGATTGGCTGGCAAAATTTCTGTTCCCATTTCGGTGGATACTCGGAAATCGGAAGTTGCGAAAGCCGCCATCCAAACAGGTGCAGATCTCGTAAATGACGTGTCCGCCATGACTTTTGATTCTAAGATGGTGGAAGTTGTGAAAGATTTTAATGTTCCGGTAATTTTGATGCACCATTTAGGTAATCCGCAAACGATGCAGAATAATCCAATTTATTTGGATGTTATTCAAGAGATTTTTGAATTTTTATCGGAGCGGATTGAATTTTGCCTTGAGAGCGGAATTGATGCGGAGAAGATCATCGTCGATCCTGGAATTGGATTCGGAAAACGGTTGGAGGATAATCTGCGAATAATTCGTAATTTAAGGGAGTTCCACAGCCTCCGGAAGCCGATGCTTCTGGGTGTTTCAAGAAAGTCATTTATTGGCAAGATTATGAATACGGATGTAAAAAACAGAATGGAAGGCTCACTTACCGCCGCAGTTATTGGAGTGCAAAATGGGGCGCATATTTTACGTGTACACGATGTATTGGAAACGAAAATTGCTGTCTCGGTTGCCAATGAAATTTTTCGAGTTAAGGATCCCGAATGATTGAATTGCTTAAATTGAACTTTTTTTCAATTTCGCTGATTGATATGCTGGATGTTTTAGTAGTCGGGTTTATTTTTTACAGATTGCAAAAATATTTTCGTAACACAAGGGCATCCAGAATGTTTGCCGGATTAATTATCATTTTTCTGGTTTCGATATTGGTGAATTTGCTGGACATGGGCGGTATGCGATGGTTGATTGATAATTTGAAGACTGTCTGGGTTGTAGCGTTTGTGATTCTATTTCAACCTGAATTGCGGCGTTTGCTTGTCAAAGTTGGGCAAGCACCGATTTTTTATCGTTTTGCCAAACCGAAAGAAACGCAGGCGGTCAACGATATTGCATCTGCATCTCAGGAGTTGTCAATGCAAAAATGTGGCGCACTAATCGTGATTATTCAAGAAATGCAGCTGCGTTCCATCACTGAAAAAGGCATTCGTATCAATGCCAAAATTTCACCTCAATTGCTTATTTCGGTGTTTAATACGAGTAGCCCGCTTCACGATGGTGCGGTGATTATCGCCAAGGAAACAATCGTCGCGGCGAAGTGTATTTTACCGCTTTCGCGAGATGCGGATGAGCGACAATTTGGCACCAGACATTTGGCGGCGATTGGAGTAACAGAAGATAGCGATGCTATCGCAGTCGTTGTTTCGGAGGAAACGGGACAAATTAGTATCGCTCAAAAAGGGCATTTAACGAAAAACATAACAAAAGACGAGTTGGTTTCAACGTTAACAGAATTTTACAAAGGATCGGTATAGGTTATGAATAAAAAGTTAATTTTAATCATTTCTATGGTTTTTTTATTTTCGCAAAACAGCACGGATTCTTATGGCATGGGCTATCATTTGAATCATGAAACCGGAGAAATGGAAATGATTGTAATTGTGCTGGGAGCCGTCGAAAATTCGGGGCAATATTCTATTCCGGTTCAAAGCGATATTATTTCTTTGCTTGCGATTGTTGGTGGTATCACGAAAGAAGCAAATTTAGAATCTGTTCGCGTTATTCGAAGGAATTCAGGCGATGAAAACACCATTTTAATGGTGGATGTGGAACAATTTTTGAAACGTGGAAACGGTGAAATAATTCGGATGGAGCCGGGCGACATTGTGATTGTGGAGCGCAAAAAAGGGATTCCATGGAACACTGTTTTGCCAATAATTTCAATGGCGTTGCAAATTGTAAATCTTACCATGTTTCTATCCACCAGATAGCAATTGCAAGATGAATGAGTAATATTTTGTCTGCCAATAACCCCCAAAAACTTTGCCAATATCACATTTGAAAAAGGGGAAAAACAAATGAATCAAAGTGAAAATATTTCCAATCTTTTTGGTAGAATGACTTTCAATAAATCCATCATGGAGAAGCGCTTAAATCAAAAAATATTTTTAAAATTGATGGATACAATTGACCACGAAACATCTCTTGATTCTGATGTTGCGAACGAAGTGGCTCATGCGATGAAGGAATGGGCATTGGAACATGGAGCGACACATTTTGCGCATTGGTTTCAGCCGCAACGCGGAATGACAGCAGAAAAGCACGATTCGTTTCTGGCTTTTTCTGATGATGGCTTGCCAATTCAGCGGTTTTCCGGTGTTCAATTGATTCAAGGTGAACCTGATGCTTCTTCTTTTCCTTCTGGAGGCATGCGAAGTACTTTTGAAGCGCGTGGATATACGGCTTGGGATCCCACTTCTCCTGCGTTTATTCAAAAGACAAAACAATCCGTAACGCTTGTTATTCCGTCGGTATTTCTTTCTTATACTGGCACAGTTTTAGACAATAAAACGCCATTTTTACGATCATTGCACGCGATTGAGGATTCTGCAAAACGGCTGATAAAAACATTTTCAGGGAAGAGCATCAAAAGTGTGAAAACGACAATTGGGGCAGAACAGGAATTTTTTTTGGTGAACAAAATGTTTCTTGAAGAAAGGCATGATCTTCTTCTGTGTGGTCGCACTTTGATCGGAGGACTTTCGGCGAAAAATCAGCAAATGGAAGATCATTATTTCGGAGCCATTAAACCACGAGTACTCGATTTCATGCATGATGCGGAATTCCAGATGCTCGAACGCGGAATTCCAGCAAAAACGCGCCACAACGAAGTGGCTCCGAATCAGTTCGAGATTGCTCCGATTTTTGAAGAAGCAAATTTCGCTGTGGATCATAATTTGCAAATGATGGAAATTTTGCAACAATCTGCTGATGAGCACGGGTTTGCCATACTTTTTCACGAAAAACCGTTTAAAGGCGTGAATGGAAGTGGAAAACACATGAATTGGTCTTTGGTGGATTCGAACGGCAAGAATCTGTTTGAGCCGAGCACAGAACCAAAGCACAATTTGCAGTTTTTGCTGTTTCTTTCCGGACTTTTAATAGGTGTGCAAAAATATGGTGCGTTGCTCCGCGCGGTGGTTGCCGATGCTGGAAACGATCATCGACTGGGCGCAAATGAAGCACCGCCTGCGATTATGTCGGTTTATCTTGGTGAATATCTCAGTGGATTGCTCCAAAAAATTAAAAACGATGAAGAATTGGATGATCACATCAGCGATTCGATCAATCTTGGTATCAAAAAATTGCCGCAAATTCGGAAAGATAACACAGATCGCAACCGCACTTCCCCGATGGCGTTTACGGGCAATAAATTTGAATTTCGCGCTGTGGGATCTTCCCAAAATGTGGCTGAGCCTGCTATGGTGATGAATCTGATTGTTGCTTTTGGATTGGATGCTGTTAGTCGAAGGCTCGAAAAATCATTGAAAGAGCATAAAAATCGCGCTACTGCGGCATTGGCGGTGATTCGAGACGCTGTAGAAGAAACGGAAAATGTGCGGTTCGAGGGCGATAATTACGGTGAAGCATGGGAACGAGAGGCGAAAAAACGCGGATTGCTTAATCTCAAAACAACGCCAGAATCCTTGAAAATTCTGACGCAAAATGATACGATCGAATTGTTTCAAAATTACGGCATTTTGAATGAGAAAGAACTCAAATCAAAATATGACATCAAACTTGCGGCGTATGTCAAAATCAAAGATGTCGAGATGAAAATTTTGCTCGAAATGGCGGAAACGATGGTGCTGCCTGCGTTAATTCGTAACGCAAACAATCTGGCGCAATTGGCGAATTCGCTCACGAAAGCAAATGTCAGATTGAATCGTGAAATTGACAATATAAGTAAAATGATTTCAAAAATGTATGCTGCGATGGATGTTGTGCGAAATACTATCTCACAAATTCAGCAAAACGGCGATGCGAAAAAAACGGCATCCATGATTGTGAATCGTGGAATCGCCGCGATGGATGAACTTCGCGGACTTTGCGACAAAGCAGAAACAATTGTCGAAGATAATCTCTGGCTTTTGCCCAAATACAGGGAAATGTTGTTTTAATCGTATAGTTTTTCGGAGATAACTAATCGATATTCCACAATTCTTTTCATTTAGAAATTCCTATGAAAAAGACGCAGAAATTCATAGATTTGTCGTGTGGGAGTTTTCACTTCTGAGCAAATAAAGCGGTGATTTTACTCCTGCGTAAGACAGAAAAACAGGAGAAAACGTGGATTTTAATTCTCAGGAAATCATAAACATAATCGAACGCGCTTTGAAAGAAGATATTTGTAGCGGCGACCTAACGGCTGAGGCTGTGATTCCGGATAATCCTCATTCCGGCGGACAAATTATCGCAAAATCTGATGGAATTCTCTGTGGGATTGATTTGGTGAAGGCGATATTTCAGCATTTTGACGAGCGATTGGAAATTGTGAAAAATGGCTCAGATGGTGCAAAAATCAAAAATGGTGATGTAGTTTTGACATTGACTGGACCATCGCATGGCATTCTTGCTTGCGAGCGTGTTGCGCTGAATTTTTTGGGCAAACTTTCCGGCATTGCAACTATGACGGGGAAAATGGTTGTCGCGCTTGGTGACGAAATCATAAACATTCTTGATACACGCAAAACCACGCCCGGATTGCGAATTCTGGAAAAATATGCTGTAATCTGTGGTGGCGGGAAAAGTCATCGGAACGGATTATACGATGCCATTTTAATCAAGGAAAATCACATTGCCGCGGCTGGCGGAATTGAACAGGCATTGGAAACGTGCATGAAATCAATCGGCGATAAACGCTCGACATTGCTCGTTGAAGTGGAAGTTCGGAATTTGGATGAATTGAAAAAAGCGTTACATTTTCCAGTTAACCGCGTGATGTTGGATAATTTTTCACTCGATGGGATCACGGAAGCGATTTCAATTATAAACGGCAAAATCGAAATTGAAATTTCCGGTGGCGTGACGCTGGAAACAATTCGCAGGTATCGTGGACTTGCAATTGATTATATTTCTTCGGGGGCAATCACGCATTCTGCGCCCGGAATAGATTTTAGTTTGTTAATCTAAAAAAAGGAGAACTAAAATGAATAACAAAATAACGAAACTAATCCGTGTAATCTGTGGTTTGATAAGCGGTTTGCTTTTTGCAACTACAATTAACATCCCCGCTGATTACAGCACCATCCAAGCCGGATTGAACGCCGCAAGCGAAGGCGACATCGTGTTAGTTGCGGCTGGCACTTACACCGAGAACATTACTTGGCCCGCCACAAACGGCATAAAACTGATTGGCGAAGACAGAGAAACCACGATTATTGACGGGAATCAAAGTGGAAATGTAATTTATTTTAACAGTAGTAGTATTGACACAATCACGCTGATTACCGGTTTCACCATTCAAAACGGTTCGGCTTCTGGTTCTGGCGGCGGGATTTATTGCTACAATTCCAGTCCGAGTTTGGAGAATGTGACCATAAGTAATAATTCGGCTTCTGATTATGGTGGCGGAATTTATTGCTATGATTCCAGTCCGAGTTTGGTTGATGTGACGATTACGGGTAATTCGGCAACATGCTGGAAATATCCACAAAGCACGAAAGCGATTTGAACTTTTGGAAGTTGACGAAACCGGTTTGAAGCATTTTCAGCAAACATACGAAATTGGTGAAGTAGATAAAAAAACCGTCCATCATGCGTTTTTTGATGTGATCAATTTCGGGACGCTTTTTGATGATGAGATGCCGCACAATGCAGTCATTTGGGGACTTCCGTATGTTGTTTTTCCAAATGATGCAACGCTGGATACTGAATTCTAACAGCGGATTACTCAATAAATTAATGGGGTGCGGAGTTTCGATTCTGCGCCCCTTATTGATAATACGATATTTAAATCTGGTTTTAGACTTGGTCAAAAGCGAGATTATAAACTCTAAAAACCCCAAAAACTTTATCATATCATCGCTTAATCACTAAAAATTTACAATGTTTGAATCGGCGGCCGTTCGTAAATTGCGGCATGGAGAAAAAGTTAGTGAATCATCTTTTGGTCGCCGCGCCGGGCATGTCGGATCCTTTTTTCGGAAAAAGCGTGATCTATATTTTGGAGCACGGAGAAGACGGTGCGATGGGTTTAATTATCAACAAACCGATGATTGATGATGATATTTATCAGTTGATTTCAGATGTTGGATTTGACAAAATGCAATCGAAGCCTTCAATTTCGTTTGGTGGACCCGTTGCGTTGATGCGAGGTTTTATCCTGCATAGCACAGATTATGCAATCGATGGAACTTATCGAGTTTCGGATTCAATCTCTCTCACGACCGATAGAAAAATCATAAAAGAAATCGTCGATGGACGCGGTCCCGCGATGTATAAATTTATATTGGGTTACGCAGGTTGGCAGCGTGGACAACTCGAACAAGAACTGAAAAGAGGCGATTGGCTAATCAGTTCTGCCTCGCCTGATTTGATTTTCCAAACTGCCGACGATAAGAAGTGGGAAGATGCAATCCAAATGCTCGGATTAGACGGAATGATGTTTTCCGGCGATGGCGGAATGGCTTAGTCGTGATGATCAATTTTTGAATCGGTGATATATTTTACCGTTTCAATCCTCGAGACTCCTTCTAAATAATAATATTTTGCCTTGTCTTTTTTGATGCCTTTTTGCACGAGTGGGAAATTTCCCGTCTCCAAAGGTTGCAAAACTTGGAAAAGGTGATTTTTATAATTTTCGCCGCTATTTTCGGTGAGAATATGAGATAGCGCTTTGCTTTTATAATTAATTTCTGGAATTTCTGCAGGATGCGCATCACCCAGCCAAGAACTGTGAAAACCGCATGCGTTTGGTTTGAATCCGCGATATGTCAATAAAATAGTATCTTCGGGAAAATGCGATTTTAATGCAAGATAATACAACGGTAATTGCAACGATAGTTTCTCCATTGTTCCGCTCCAATAGATTCTGCCGGTTTTGTAATCCATTCCAATCACAATTTTCGCATCTGTGTGTCGATCGAAGCGGTCTATTTTTCCGCAAAACTTCAAATTGTCCAACGTTTCGTGGCTCAAAGTGAATGCCTGCCATGTATTTTTTTCTTTTGTGATGCCGAAGCTTTGCTCCGCGCCAATAAATTGAAATTGTGGATAAAAATCATTTTCTTCTGCCAAAATGTTTGCGAGCAAACCGGCTGGGGCATCATCTTGCAATCCACGCAAAAACGGAGCAAACATTGCATACACTTCGAGATCATTCTCAAAATCCATTTTTTCTTCTTCCAAGAGTTTTTGGGCGGTATCGTGCATCAGTTTTTTTGCTTTTGTCGGATTTTTTCGATTTTCATCCCAACCGCCCAACTTGCCGAATCGCTCCAAAATCGTGTGAATCACATTCCCGACTGTCAAATACGACGATATTTCTCTGTCGGTTTCCTTGATTCCCCAGCCTCGAGCAATCAAAAAATAAAGTGGTCTTTCTGCCAATTCATCCAATTTGGTTGCCGAAAAAGTTTGTTTAGCGAGTTTTAGTTGTGGCGTCTCGATTTTACCAAAATATTCTGAATCCAACGGATTTTTCAACATAGCATTATGGCGGAGAATTTGTCTGCGCAAGATTGGATCGTCAGCGTCATTTTTCAGGAATTTATTTGTGGCTCGTTTTTTACGAAAATAATTTGTATCGCCGCCAACGTCCGGCATGGCTTCTGCTTTCATTCCCTCCAAGAAAATCGAATATTGTTGATCTTTGCCATCTGTTCCTTTTTGTGGGCATGATAGAAAAAGTTTTTCTGCATTTTCCTGCCACGAGCTAAAAATCGAACGGTTGGATTGATAGTGAAAATCAGAATCGTCTTCGATGAAAATATTTTTTTTGCTTTGCGTTGGAAAATCTTCTTGAGAAAGTCCAATTGCAAATAAAAATTTGGGATGCAATTTTACACTTTCAAAAGTGGAAATAACTCGAACGCCCCAATTTTGCTCAGCAGTAGATATTTCGGCAGATTTAACCAATTCTTGCAATTCTTGAAAATACGCAAATGGTTGCAAGAAAATGGAATTTTGCTCTTGCATCTGATTCAAATTTTGCACAATCTCCAAAAATCGTTGCAACGCGCGCGATTCCATCGAATCTCCTTCATGCTGTAAATTTTCAGATAATTTCTGCTCATAATGGATTCCGAAATTGCGTTTTTCAAATTGGCGGAAGGATTCAATTTCTTTTCTGATGTTGGAGAAAATCCGTTCCAATTGCTTGTCTTTTAAAATTTTGTGTAAATCTTTTTTCTTCAAATTGTTCCAATCTATTTCGCAATTTTGACGAATTTTCAGATCAATTTGGCGCAAATTTTTCAGGAATTCCGAATCTGATTTTTCTGCTACGGATGGGAAAGAAAACCAGTGCATAATTGTATGCCACGAAAGTTCGTGTTGCGTCATGATTTGGAACAGTGCAAAAGCAACACCGACTACTGGGCGTTCCATCAATGGTTCGCGTTTGGTTAGCGTAACTGGAATTTTGAATCGCCGAAAAATTGGCAGCAAACACGGCACATATTTTTCCATCGAAGGCACGACGATCATAAAATTTCTGTATGATTCCTGCTCGTTTTCCACCTTGTTTTTGATATCTTTTGCGATTTGTTCCAGTTCAAGATTCACATTGTACGGGAGCAAAAACTTATCAGTTTTTTTCGTATCAATCGACACAATCACTTCCGGATCGTAATCGAAAAATTCGTGTTTTGAGCCGTTCAATGTCAGATATGTAACCGATTTTGCTTGCTGGGAAAGTTGCTGTAAAACCTCAATTTCTTGAATAGAAACGCTGATGCAGCCATCAATAATTAGATGTTTTTCGCTCAAATCAAATTGTTGAGGAAGTAACGGCAAAGTATTTTCAGTGTAGCCGGCTTGCTCAATAGTTTCCAGATATTTTTGATAATATTTTTCAATTTGCCAATTTGGCTTTGCGCGGTTTTTGTCCACCATTTCAAATGCTTGTGCAAGATGAGAAATGTAGCCGGGATAGCGATCGAAATTTTGCCCTGAAAATGAATTATTGAAAATTTTTCGCACGAGGAATCGGCGTTGCAACGATGTAATCTCTCGCTTTCCGCTCAATAACAAATTACTCCCCATTTCGTCAAGCGTGGTAATGGTATGGCTTGGTTTCAGTATTTTCTGGGAGGCTAAAATCATCTTAATTTCCTGTGCGCGCCTTTTTGTCGGAGCGATTACAAAATTATTCTCGGAAAGGTTTTTTAGCGGTTCTTCCAATTTATCCCAAAGTATCTCATTTTTTTGCGAGAGAAATTGCAAGTTGTCGATATTCCAGCTTTTCGCACCTTGAAACTCAAGATTTCCGAGAAAATACGGATCGAAAGGAACATTTTCGACGATTCCCAAAGTTGTATAAAAAATTTCTCCTCGTGGCTCGAAATGATACAAATGCTTGACAGCATGGAGATAAATCTGAACCTGTGCGCGATGTTGTGCCAGATCGTTTTGCGTCGCATCGGTTTTGTAATCCAAAACGGTCCAATCATCCTCATTTTTGTAAAGCAAATCAATGATTCCATTCAGTTCGATTGCTTTGTCCTCAGAAAAAAGCAAGCAACTAATGGGATGTTCGCAGAATTTATTTTCGATATTTTGCAAAAATTGGCAGTGCTCCGATTGCCACAAATTGCGGAGATATTTCTCGATTTCGGGCATTTGTTTTTTCAGTTTGAAAAAGGATTGCGAATCCAACCATTGGATAATTTCCTCGCTGTGTTTATCCCAATTTAGCCAGTCCATTTCAAATATTTTGTGGATGAGCGAGCCGAAATCCGAACCGCCCAGCGTTGAATTTTCGTTTTTCGCAGATTGCGATGGAAAAATAGCGGAAATATCCCTAACGCGTTTTCTGTAAAATTTAGTGAAATCAGTCGCTTCATTTTCCAAAATGAGTTTTTCTATCTTTGTGGATTTTGGAGCGAATTTGTCCACTGGCTTTTGATAGTCGTTCACCGAAATTTGTGGAATTCCTTTTTGACTCTGGAAATTGCAAGATTCGAGTTGTTCCTGGCTGATTTCGTAACTTTCGCGTAGCCAATCCAGCCAATTGTCCGTTTTCAACTTTGGATATCCATTTTTCGATTCTTTGAGCATTCCAGATAAAACCACGCCATATTTCGCTCGCGTAACGGCGACGTAAAACAATCTCTGCAACTCTGCAAATTTTTCTCGCCTGATTTGTTGTTGAATGTGATTAAATATTGCCGTTTTTTCTCTGTTGCCATCAAGGCACTGTATTTTCAAGCCCAATTCTGTGTTCCATTTTTTGCCGTGATCCTGTATTGATTCTATGGCGATCGAATCTGTTGAGAAATTAAATTTACGATGAAGATCCGGAACGACAACGATTGGAAATTGTAAACCTTTTGCTTTGTGAATTGACATCAGCACAACTTCCGAAGTGGTTGGAAATGGAAAGAATCCTTCCTCGTCGTCTGTGTTGATTTTGAATTTTAGCGTCTCTTTGATTTTGGCAAGATTCATGCCTTTGTTCGACCACTGATGAACCAAATTGATGCATTTCTGGATGTTTTCCCAGCGTTGGATTCCATCCGTTTCGGAAAAATATCCCAAATCGCGGTGATTTTCCTCAAAAATTCGATATAACAGCCGATCGAGCGGCTCGGTTCGAGACTTTGTAAGCCATTCATCCAACTCTGATTTGACCTCAGGAAATTCAAAATGATCGAGCGATTCGTAGATGGATTTGTCCTTTCGAGGATTTTGCAGGAATTGATTTATGGTTTTATCATCGAAGGCGAAAATTGGCGAACGCAGCAAACCGATCATCGCGACATCGTCGTGCGGATTGATGAGAATTGAAAGAATCATTTCGATATCCATCACTTCCTGCCGCTTGAAAAATCCTTTGCCGCCGATGACTTCAAAATCAATGCCGACTTGCTTAAAAGCCTCGCGATATAGCGTGATATTTCCGGCAATCGTGCGCAAAAGAACTCCGATTTTCGGTTGTCCAAGTGGAACTGTAATTTTATCCCAATCTGATCTGTTTTTCAAATTTTGGATTAATTCCGCCACGTGGCGCGGATAGGCGAGCACATCTTCTTTGAAAAGTTCTTGTTCCGATTTTGGAACAGTCAGAATATCCAAGTCGAAAATCGTTGGCGCAACACTATCCAATTTTTGATCTTCTTTTGGTTTGGTTTCTGATGGATATTGCGTTTCTATAAATTTTGCTTCCCAATTTTGCCTTTTTTTCTCCTCAGGCTGGAGCAATTTCAGAAACAGCGGATTGATGCAATTTTCAATCAACCACGGCGACTGGCGATAGGTGGCATCGCTCGGAACGGGTCGAAATTCAGATTCCACTTCCGCGAGTTCATCTTCGGCGCGCGCCATGATTTTTACATCTGCTTTTGTGAAACGATAGATAGATTGTTTCTCATCGCCGACGATAAAAAGTCCACGTTTTCGCAGATTTCCGTTTTCGTCCGAAGCGATGGTGCGGATAATTCCCCATCTCAAATCGTTTGTATCCTGAAATTCATCCACAAGAATATGCTGAAATTGCTTGTGATATTTTTGAGCAATCTTTTTTTGTGTAGTCAAAATATGATGCGCTTTGCGGGTGATATCGTTGAAGCTGAGAGTATTTTCTCGTTCCTTCCGTTGGTCAACAAACTCGAAAAATTCCTGCGATAATTCTAAAAGTAAACGGGACATGGAAATGGCGAGCAAGTCTTTTTCTGTGAAAATCCCATCCAACGAATCTATTGGTAGATTTTCGTTGAGCCACAGAGAAAATTCTTTGGTTTCCGCGACGAATGCTTTTTGTTCTTTGACCGAACAGCCGTTTTGTCTCCACATTTTTTGACTGCCGACGGATATTGATTTTAGATAATTTTTTCCATCGGATTTCAGAAAAACAGGATGTATTTGCTTTTTGTAGCAAGCGCTTTTCTGCTCTGCCGTGCAGTTTTGATATTCGTGGATTGCGTCCAGATGTTGTTGCCATTGCTGTAAAATTTCACTTGGAAATGGTTGATTTAGCACTTTTTCAACGATAGTTTGAAAAGTGGAAACGGCTTCATTCATCGGCAAATTTGGCTCGTAGCGTTTTTTCAAAATTGAGAAAATTTCATCATCCGAGTTGTTTTGATAAAATTTTTGAATAGGTGCAATTTGGTCGCGGTTTTTTTCCAGAAAGCGGAAATATATTTTGATTAAATCCAATCCCATCCCATCAATGAGATTTTTCAAACGGCTATCGTAATTTTGCGAAAGGTTTTTGATAAAATCATCGAGTGCTGTTTCGAGCGTTTCTTCGATTTTGGCTTCGTCGCCAATATCCAGATTTGGATCAATATCTGCCGCAACTGGATTGTCTTTCAAAACTTGGAAACAGAACGAATCAATGGTCGTGATTTTCGGTGCGGAAAAATCTTGCATCACTTTTGATTTGTAATCTTCGTCAGCCGCGGAAAGATTTGGAAAGTCGCTGGCTTCGGTTTTTTGAGATTTGATGATTTCAAACACTTTTTGATAAATCCTGTTTGCCATTTCTGCGGTGGCTTTTCTTGTGAATGTGATTACGAGAATATTTTGCGGTCCGTAGCGTTTTTCAGTTGCGAACTCATCTAAAATCGCGAGGTAGCGTTGTGTGAGTTGATAGGTTTTTCCTGCACCGGCGCAAGCGCGGATCATTACATTTTGATTCAAATTTAGGGTTTTATCTTCAGCCATAATTGCCTCTTTTTTATTTTTTCAACAGATGAAACAGTGCACAGTAATTTACTGAAAATTATCCTACGATTTCAAACAAAACCTTTTTAATTTTCGCGGTGGAATAACGAGGGAAACAATGAAGATCGAAATCAGAAAACTCACAGACCAAGAAATTCAAAATATCCGCAATTTGCCAATTTGGACTTGCGAAATCTCTGAATTTGATTGGTTTTACGATGAAAAGGAATCCTGCTTTTTGCTCGAAGGAGAAGTGGAAGTAGAAACCGAAACAGGGATCGTTAAATTTGGTGCGGGTGATTTTGTCGTCTTTCCGAAAGGGCTAAAATGTCGATGGAAGGTGATAAAACCTGTGCGTAAACATTATTCATTTGGTTAAATTTTAATATGGAGGAAAAAATGAAAAAGATACTTCTATTTAGTCTAATCGTTACGATTTGTTTTGCGCAAACATCTGTAACGGTTTACAATGAAAATCTTGGATTAATCAAAGAAACAAAATCAATTCAGTTGGAAAAAGGCGAACAGACTTTGCAAATTACCGATGTTGCCGCACAATTAGATCCGACTTCTGTGTTGTTGAAATCTGTCAATTATCCCGACGATGTGCGTGTTTTGGAACAGAATTTCCGCTACGATTTGGTAAATGTCAGCAAGATTTACCACAAATTTATTGGCAGCAAAATTAGATTTTACACCGAAAATGGTGAGAAATTTACGGGGAAATTGCTTTCTGCTGGCGGTAGCGTTGTGCTGCAAAATGACGACGGTTCGGTGCAAATTATCAACGCAAAACAAATTGTAAATGCCGAATTTCCAGAATTGCCCGAGGGTTTAATCACGCGCCCAACACTTGATTGGACGATTCAATCAGCCAGAAAAGGCGACGAAAAACTGGAAATTTCATATCTCACCAGCGGAATGAGTTGGCACGCGGAATATTTGTTTTCTGTTTTGCAGAATGGCAAATTTTCGCTCGCAAGTTGGGTTTCTATCGAAAACGAAAGCGGCGCAACTTATGAAAATGCAAAGTTAAAACTCGTCGCAGGCGATATTCATCGAGCCGAACGACAGCGGTACGGTGGACGACCAAGTGTGATGATGAAAGCAGAATCTGCCGATGCTGGATTTCAGGAGCGGGAATTATTTGAATATCATGTGTATGAGTTGCCACGAAAAGTAACGCTACAAAATCAGGAAATCAAACAAATTGCATTATTTGATTCGCGCGAAATTGAAGCGGAAAAATATTTTCGCATTGATGGTGGCGGACAATCCAGCGAAAAATTACCTGCCCGTGTGTTTTTCGATATTGAAAATTCGGAGAAATCTGGATTAGGAATGCCGCTTCCTGCGGGAAAAATCCGTATGTTTTCAGAAGATTCTGACGGCTCGTTGGAACTTGTCGGAGAAGATAGAATTGAGCACACGCCGAAGAAGGAAATAACTTCAATTCAAGCGGGAAAAGCGTTTGATGTCGTTGCAGAACGCACGATAGAATCCTACGAAAAAACTGGCAAAAAATCCGAAAAATTTGTTGTGTCGATTGAAATTCGCAATCGAAAAAACCAGAAAATCCCGATTCGGATATTTGAACGAATTTCGCGAACAGCAAAAATTAAAAATTCTACACATGATTTTACCGATACGAAATCTGGCGAAGTTCGATTTGATGTAACAATTGATGGAGAAAAATCCGAAACGGTTAAATTTACAATTATCAACGAGTGGAAATAAATTGTGAATCCACTGAAATTCACTGACGAAATTACACAATTGCGAGGCGTTGGTGCGGCGCGAAAACAGGCGTTAAATCGTGCAGGAATTCAGACAATTTCTGATTTAATTTCCTATTTTCCAAGGCGACATTTGGATCGTCGAACTATTGGAAAAATAAACGAACTCAAAGAAGGACAGGAAGTTACAATAATTGGAAAAGTGCAGGCTTTCGGGATGAAAAAAGGCAAGCGGCGTGCATATTTCCAGATGATTTTGAGCGATGATAC
>JADHUZ010000118.1 GCA_016784265.1 Fidelibacterota bacterium | reverse complement strand
ATTTTGGACAAAATATGGGTTGTGCCTTTTGGAATGGAAAAACCAAATATGGCTGAAAAAATTATTTGGATTGAACCGGGAATGGCGTTTGGCACAGGTGGACATGAAAGCACAAGGATCGCGATGAAATTGATATTGGAGACGGATTTGCGCAATCGTTCTGTTTTGGATATTGGCGCGGGAAGCGGTATTTTATCAATCTGCGCAAAAATGTTTGGAGCAAAATCGGTTTTCTCTGTGGATATTGATCCGGAAGTGATGGAAAATTTTGAGCGAAATTGTCAGTTAAATGATGTGACGGATTGCCAATTGGAAATCAAAGACATGACAAAGCCGTTTGAAACGAGTGCTGATTTAATTATTTCCAATGTGCTGTTTTCTATCAATCGAAAGATTTTGCAGCAATTGGTGAAATCCGGTTTTTCGGGTCAGATTGTGATTTCCGGAATGATCGAACAGGAAAAAGAAATAGTTCAATCGGAACTGGAAAAACTGGAGATGAGTATGATTAAAATAAAACGGGAAAATGAATGGTTCGGAGTCATTGCTGAAAAGGGTTAAATTACACGCCATGAAAATCAGAAACATTCTAATCAGTGTGCTATTTTTGTTGTTCGGGTTGGGTGCAGAATGCGATTCGTTTTCACCAGAAATTCCGCCTGCTGAGCCGGAAATTATCGAATCTGAGGCAATGTTCAATTTCGCGGATTCCACACTTTTTCTCGCTGTAAAAGTCGCTGATATGCAAAATGACATCGAAGAGGTTACTGCGACAATCGAAGTTGGGGCATTCGAGGATTCGGTCGTTTTGTTCGATGATGGCACACACGGGGATATCATCCATTCAGACGGATGTTTTTCTTTGATTTATTCGGATTCTGAATTTAACTCAGAACAGAAAAAGGTGGAAAATCGAGAAGTGGGTGTGATTTTTTCCGTCAGCGATCAACGAAAAAATATCACCAAATCGGAAATCATTTTTGTGCGCATCAAAAACGATCCGCCGGAAATATTGCAAACTTATGTGCCAGATCCGATTTCGCTCCCACAAGATTCGACAATCGTAATTTTTACATTTGCCGCAAAAGCCTCAGATCCGGATGGGTTAGATGATATTTATTTAATGCTGGTTTTTATTTCGAGTTATGATTCCGCGAGCGGTGAATTTTTTGAAAGTTCGTCTTTTCCGCTTGTGGATAACGGCACATTGCAGGATGCAGAACCGGCGGATAGCATTTTCACAACGGACTATTTTCAGATAGATGCGTCCAATTCCATTTTGCCAAATCCGTTGCGTTTTGTGGCATTTGATTGGCTCGGAAACGAAAGTAATTCTGCATTTGACACGCTTTGGGTGGTCGAATGATGCGAAAAACATTCTTTATTTTGCTCGTTTCTTCGGTCGTTTTTTCACAAATGCTCAAACCTACATTTTCTGAAATAATCCCAAATTTATCAGATGGATTAGCCACAAATGCAATTGTGCAAATGGCAATTTCTAGTGATTCCACGAAACTTTGGCTCGGCACAACAGGTGGAATTAGTTTTGTAAATCTCAAAGACGAAAGTCTTCCTGTTTATTCGTTGGATGTTGGACGCGGTGGCATCACGGCGATTGCAACTCGTGATAGCATGATATTTTTTGCAACAGCGATTGATAGTGCAACAGCACTTGGCAATTTTCCAGCAGGTGTGGGATTGTATTATTCCGGCGATGATGGCGATACGTGGTCATTTTTCCCACAGCCGGTGGATTTGTTTGATAGCCAACTTCCAATTTTTGATTCCGTCGAAGTAGCCAATTTGGACAACGGACTCATTTTTCGTCAAATAGTTGATTCGGATACTTTGACGAGAATTTCATACGAAGGTGTTGGATTTTTTCATAAACCGTTGCACACGCAAATTGGAAATATAACATACGATATTGTGCTGACGCAGTCGAGGATTTGGATAGCGGCTTTTTACGGCGGTATTAAATGGGCGAATTTGTCGGATTTGCCGGATACGCTAATTTGGCATTGGGCGGTGCTTCCAACAGATGATCAGCGAAATGTAGATCCAGATCAAATGACCGATTATCTGTCGGATTGGGAAAACAATTTGAATCAGCGTGGATTTTCGGTTACAGCGTGGAATAACTGGATTTGGTGTGGAACAGCAGGTGGCGTGAACATGTGTTGGGAAGGCATCGAAAAATGGGTAAAGCATTCTTCTATTACGAATCGGTTAGCAGGTGATTTTGTGGTGGCGCTCGGTTTTGACGAAAACAGTTTGCGATTGTATGCCGCGTGTAAACCGACGGATCAAACTCAGCGCACAGCTTTAGCGATGATTGACGGATTTTTCGGCACGGATGATTCGATGCAGGATTTAACTTGGACGATGACTCGTGATGGGACATGGGGCTACAATTTCATTTTTTCAGAGGATGCGGTTTATGCACCGAGCTCGGAAGGATTGCTTAAATCAAACGATGGGCAATTTTGGGCGCCGTTTTCGCCGATTTCAGATTGTCAAACTGGCGAAATGCTGTTTGCTGAGGACGTTCACTCTGCCGCTCGTGATCATCAAAATCGCATCTGGGTGGGGACAACCGATGGATTGGCTTGGAGCGAGGATGAAATTAATTGGAACATCGTGCGAAAATTTGTTTCGAACGCTGAAAGTGGCGAACCTGCGATTTATGCTTATCCAAATCCTTTTAGCCCAACGCATCAGAATCAGTCGGAAGGCGACGGCTTTGTTCGGATTCAATACAATCTCGCGCAACCAGCAGAAATCAGATTGGAAATTTACGATTTCGCAATGGAAAAAGTGTGGGAAAGCGAGAATTTCCGCAATTTTTCCGGTGATTATTCTGAAACATGGAATGGCAGGAATTTCCGAGGTGAGCATGTGGCAAATGGCGTTTATTTTTGTAAACTATCTCGCAGCAATCTCTCGCCAGATAGTGGGAATTGGACAGCCGATTGGTGCAAAATTTTGGTTGTGAAATGATGAAGAAATTATTTTTGGCTATTTTTTTGGCGAGTCTCCTTTTTGCCGGTGGCGAAGCGGGCGCTTTTTTGAGAGCCGGGATGAGTGCGCAAAATTTGGCTTTGGGGAATATTTCTACAACGACTCTAACTCATGCCGGATTACAAAATCCGGGCATGTTGGGATTTTCGTTGGGCTATGAATTCACAACTTCATACGCGTATTTACCTTTGGATCGGCGGTGGAATGCTTTGTCTTTTGCGGCAAATCTCCCACCAACAGCGGCGGTTTCTTTGGGATGGATTCATGCCGGCGTTCATCAAATTGACGGCAGGGATTTTCAAGGCGAGCACACGGAATATCTCAGTACTTCGCAAGATGCATTTGTGCTTGCTTTTGCAAATAAATTCAGTGGCAAAATTTCCATCGGAATTGCGGCAAAATTGATTCAGCATCGGCTGTTGGAAACCACCGCGATTGGTTTCGGGTTGGATTTTGGGTTTGCGTCAAAAATCACAGAAAATTGGTTAATTGCTGGCTCCGTTCGTGATATCAAAAGCCAGACAACTTGGAAAACAGAAGAATTATTTGAACATGGCTCGCAATATGAAGAGAAATATCCGCTTCGCATTGCATTGGGAATTTGCTGGCGAAATAAGGATTTGGAGTTGAAATCTGAATGGGAAAAAATTCAGCATGTTTCAGAGAGGATTCGTGCCGGAATTTCTTATCATTTGCCATATCGAACTGTCCTGCGCGCCGGTTTTGACGGTCAGGTTTTACGAGGCGGTTTTGGCATTGAATATGATTTTTTGAATGAATCTACGATGCGATTTGATTATGCGGTAGATCCGGGCCGTGCCAGCGAAGGAATTAGCCATTGGTTTACATGGAGTTTGTTACTATGAAACAATTTTACATATTCACTTTTTTGATTTCAATTGCATTTTCGCAGAGTGGTGGCTTTTCGTTTTTGGAAATTCCCTCTTCAGCGAAATTTGCCGGTGTTGCAGGTGCAGAAAATTTGTGGACAAATTCCATGAGCACCGAAGGAAATATCGAAATAAATTATCTCAGTTGGATGCAAGATGTTCGTTCTTCCAGTATTATTCTGGATTTGCCGTCTCGTTGGAGATTTGGGATTATTTCCCTGGACGCTGGTGAATTTGAATTGCGCGATGATGTTCCAACCTCTGAGCCGCTTGGAATTTTTGGTGCGCATTTTGGGATGATTTCGGCGCAGTATTTTCACAATTTATGTAATTGGCATCTTTTTACGGGAATGGAGTTCATTTTTGAGAAAATTAACGATTACACAGCATCTGGTTTGGCTGGGAATATTGGTGTTGGTGTTCCACTTGGGAAAAATATCAACCTAAATTTGTCGGCATTACATTTTGGGAAATCAACGGATTTGGACTCGGTGCCGACAAAATTGCCGATGGAATTTCATCTCTCAGGAAAATACAATTTGAAATTTGAAAATTATCAAATTACATCGTTCAGCCGACTAATTTATCATTTGAGAGACCAATTTCAGATTAGCGGAGGTGTGGAAATTGGCGGGAATTTTCCGTTTCAACTTCGGTTTGGTGCGACAAAAGCGATAGAATTTCCGGATGTTTTTGGCGGTTTTTCCTTCCAAATTAGTCGATATGAATTCAGTTTTGCCGTTCAAAATAGTGCGTCGAAATTGGGAACACCGCTTTGGTTTTCTTTTGGGACAAAATTAGAAAATATTTTGTAAATTTGTAGACTATGAAAGTAGCAATATTGATACTATTTCTCTTATCCGTCGGATGTGAAGATTTTTTCAGCCTTCGCGATGTGGAGTTACCTTCATCGGCAGGTGGCTCGGCGTGGAATGAATTGTTGGACCCTGAAGACGTTTTGGAAAATTTTAAAATCTCTATCGGTCGCCGCGATGCAAATATGTATCTTTGCATGTTTGAAAATGGCGTGGAAGGCAGTTACTTTTTTGATGCTGATGAGCAAACGAAACAAAAACAGCCGCGATTGATGGAGTGGGGCTATTCTC